>PMHH01000079.1 GCA_003156595.1 Acidimicrobiaceae bacterium | reverse complement strand
GCGTGGGCCGATGTGGTCATCAGCAACCTCGCGCTCCCAACCCTCATGGCTTGCGGCCTGGACCCTCAGTCGCTTCACGCCCGTTACCCGAATCTGGTGGTGCTCCACGTCTCGGCCTTTGGCGCAACCTCGTCGCGTCGCGATGAAGACGGCGTCAGGCCCGGAGCCGGAAAGGTCGCCGAGGCATTGAGTGGTGTCCCCCACATCACTGGCTCAGCCGGAGAGCCCCCGACATTCAGCGGCTTTGCCCAAGCAGAGACGCTGACTGCCCTGGTTGGCGCTTTCGCCATTCAGGCGGCCCTCTATCGCCGAGACACGGACCCAGACTTCCATGGCGAGTGCATTGACCTGGCCTTGTTTGAACCCATGTTCCGACTCGTCGAATGGCAGGTAATCGTGCATGATCAATTGGGCACCGTGTTCGAACGGGCGGGAAACCAGATGGTGGTCGGCTCGGACGGCGTCGTTGACACATACCGAACGGCAGACGGGGACTGGATCATTATTTCGCCAGGGACGAGACGGGTGATGTCGAACCTCTGCCAACTTCTAGGCCAAGACACCGATCAGCCTCCCGACACGAAACTCCTCAAGCGGCTCCTGGGGGCTTGGGTGAGTCGTTGGAACACGGACGAATGTCTACATTCTCTGGCAGAGGCTGGCGTATCTGGCTCGCGTATCTACTCGGTGGCTGACATTGTCCATGACGCCGCCTTCTTAGAGAGGGAGAGCGTAGTCACGGTCGAAGACGACGAACTTGGTCCCGTTCGGATGCAGGCGGCTCTGCCTCATCTGCTCAATCACCCCGGCGCGATCAGGCGGACCGGGCCTCCATTAGGTGCCGACAATGAGGAGGTCTTCCGCAACGTCCTCGGTCTGACACCTCGAGAAATCGCCGGTCTAGCCCAGTCCGGGGTCATCTGACCAGATCCGGTACCTGGTAAAGGAGCCTTCAGTGCGTCGGTAAGGTCAAACGGCAGTGATACCGCCGTCGACGGGAAGGACGATGCCGGTGATCCACGCCGCTTCGTCGCTAGCCAAGAACACCGCGGCGCTGGCAACGTCAGTAGCAGCGCCAAGCCGTCGCAGAGGTATTCGCGCTGCTTTTTCCTGCAGAGCATCCTCGGGGTCGGAGCCGTCGAGCTGGCTGCGTCGCTCGTAGGTCGAGCGCACCAAATCAGTGAGCACCGTGCTCGGGCAGAGGGCGTTGACCCGAATGCCAAGGGGGGAGTAGTCGGCAGCCATCTGGCGCGTCAATGAAATTACCCCGCCTTTTGAAGCGGCGTATGCCGCCAGGTGGGGGACCCCGATCAGTCCGCCGACACTCGCCTGATTGACGATCGACCCCCGGCCCTTGTCAACCATGTGGGGTAGCACGGCTCGGGCTGACAACCACACCCCCGTGAGGTTGACGGCTAGCACCCGGTCCCACGAATCAGGCTCTATCTCGGTAGCGCTCCCGGTCCCTGGAATCCCAGCATTCGCGACGAGTACGTCGCAACGGCCGAACTCGTCCAGGGCAAAACCCGCCATTCGCGCCGTGTCTTCTGGCGAGCTCACGTCAACGGCAACGGCTGCGGCGACACCGGTTCCAGCTGCGATTCGGTCTGCCGTTGCCTGAGCGCCCACGCCGTCGATGTCTGCGCACACGACAGTGGCACCCTGGGCCGCGAACTCAAAACAGATCGCGGCTCCCAGTCCCGTCGAGGCACCGGTCACGATCGCCACCTTCGCGCTGAGTCGATTGCCTGTCACTGGTACTCCGCCTCCGCGGCCCTCTTGATAGCAGCGAGGGTCTCCGGAATACCCCGCTGGGCAGCTTCGGTTCGTTCAGCTATCTGTGCCGGAGCGTCGCTACCGAATCGCTCTTCGAACCTGGCAATCCCGTCGGGAAGAAACGCCCAGGACTCGGTTACCTCAGTCCCGTCGGGAATGTCGGTGAACGTGTACGACCATCGAATCCAGGTTGCGTTACCAACCACGAACGTAAACTCTCGCCCGCGTTCGGCCACCGAAACCTGGGAACGGGTCTCCCACGTCCTTTCGGGCGTCTCATTCCGACCCGTGAACCATGAGCCGACGAAGGGGCCGTCGCCATCGTCCCACCAGCACGCTTTGCAGACAGGACTCCACTCACCCATCCGCGTCACGTCGGACACCATGTCGTAGATGAACTCTGCTGGTCGACCGATGACGATGGAATCTGAGAATCTGAGGTACTCCACCGATCCATTATGGCGGCCGCGCGCGGTCAGGCTCCGCTAGGCGGAAGATCCACGGCTATACCGATGACCGGCTGATTGAGTCTTATGCCGGCGGTCGAGCCGAGGAACGGGGCGTTGAAGTTGTAGACGAACCCAGTGTCGTCGACCACCCAGTAGCCGCCCGTCGCCGGATCGGCAGCCACGCCCACGGCCGATTGCGGTAGGCCCGCGGTGACCGCCGAGCCGTAGAACGGGGCGTCGAAGGTGAAAACACCGCCGTCGGCGGCGACGAGCCGGTACCCGCCCGTGGCCGCGTCGGTCGCCATGCCCACCACGGGTTCGGCCAGGCGCACGTCACCGGTAGATCCGTGGAACGTGGCACCGGGACCGAAGGTGAAGACGCCTCCGTCGCTCGCTGCCAACTAGTACCCGTGGCCTCCGGGCGCTATCGCCATACCGACTACGGGCCGGGCCAGATGAATGTCTCCGGTCGAGCCGTAGAAGCGGGCGTCGCCGAAGGTGAAGACGCCCCCATCCTTGGCGACCAACCAGTAGCCTCCCCCGTCGGGGGTGGCCACCATGCCCACCACCTGAAATCGACAGTGCCCGAACCAGAGTTGATGGTGCTGGCCGCGATGTTGGTGTTGTCCAAGCTCAACGTGGCCCCAGCGTTCACCGTGAAGTCTCCGACCGACCCCGAGATCGAAGAGAACCCCAGGTCCATGGTGTCACCGGCGGGCACGGTCACCCTGCCCACACTGGCCACCGGCACCGCCGCGCTGGCCGCAGCCGCCGTCCCCGCCCCCACCGTCAAAGAACCGGTCGATAGGACAGTGAAGGTGCCGAACTGATCGACATGGCCCCGTCGAACTGCAGATCCCAGTTCGACAAAGTCTCCACACTGCCGATCACCGCCGCCGACGTCGAAGAATCCGTCAACACCGGCTGAGGCGACTGGGCCGTAGGCGCCTCGATAACCCCGCCCGTCCACGAAAAACCACCACTATCAACCAACGACCCCTGATCATTGGACTCATCCCCCTACTGACCACCCGACAACGACAACCCACCGACTGTGTTCCCCGTGGCTGCGGTATCGGTGAGCCCGAGCTCGCCGCCGGTGATCGACAGGGGAGCGGTGCTGCGCAGCTCCTCGACGAGGGTGGTCGAGGTGCCGTTGGATCCGTCGAAGGTGACGATTCCGGTCATGCCTTGGTCGGTGCCGACGGCCTCTCCTATACACACGACATCGCTTGCGCCGGGGATCCGAGCCGGACTCCAGTTCGTCACGGTGGACCACGTCCCGCCATTGCTGGGACCGACCCAGTTGATGGTGCAGGCATTGTCGGCCGAAGCCGGCTCGGCCGTCCCGAAGAACCCGAGGGCAAGGCAGGCGGCGACGAAGGCGCCCCCCAGAACCGCCGTCGCCACCAGAACCCGACCGCGCCCCGCCCCCATTGATCTCTCCGATCCGTGTACATGTCAGTGGTCAAGATGCTGAGGTGTTGAGATTCCGAGGTCATACTATCGATAGCGCAACTGCCGTTCCGAAGGCTCAACCTTTCGCCCTCGGCGCTTCACCGATCGCGGCTAAAGGGGTGTTCGAGCACTTGTACCTCCCAGACGCCTCATCTTCCCGATCGAGGTGCCGATAGATCAACATGGTTGGTCGAGCGGGAGAGTTGTGCAGCGCTGGGGATCCTGACAGTCCGGGACCGTCCAGGGAAGAGCGGTTGAGTCTGCTGGTGGACGGAGTGCACGATTTCGCCATCCTGAGTTTGGACGTCGACGGTCGGGTGACCAGCTGGAACTCGGGGGCGGAGCATCTGAAGGGGTACCGAGCCGACGAGATCCTGGGACAGCATTTTTCGGTGTTCTACTCGCCGGAGGATCGGGCCGAGGGGCTGCCTGAAGCGGAGCTGGTCACGGCGATAGCCGACGGGCGTTTCGAGACGGAAGGTTGGCGGGTCCGCAAGGACGGAACAACCTTTTGGGCTGATGTCGTCATCACCCCGCTCTACGACGACCAGCAGCAGCACCGCGGCTACGGCAAAGTCACCCGCGACATCACTCAACGCCGAGCCACCGACGAGGCGCTGCGCGACAGCGAGGAGCGGTTCCGCCTACTGGTGGACGGAGTGCGCGATTTCGCCATCCTGAGTTTGGACGTCGATGGTCGGGTGACCAGCTGGAACTCGGGGGCGGAGCATCTGAAGGGGTATCGAGCCGACGAGATCCTGGGACAGCATTTCTCGGTGTTCTACTCGCCGGAGGATCAGGCCGCTGGCTTGCCTGAAGCGGAGCTGGTCACGGCGATAGCCGACGGCCGTTTCGAGGCGGAAGGTTGGCGGGTCCGTAAGGACGGAACCACCTTTTGGGCTGATGTCGTCATCACCCCGCTCTACGACGACCAGCAGCGGCACCGCGGCTACGGCAAAGTCACCCGCGACATCACTGAACGCCGAGCCACCGACGAGGCGCTGCGCGACAGCGAGGAGCGGTTCCGCCTACTGGTGGACGGAGTGCGCGATTTCGCCATCCTGAGTTTGGACGTCGATGGTCGGGTGACCAGCTGGAACTCGGGGGCGGAGCATCTGAAGGGGTATCGAGCCGACGAGATCCTGGGACAGCATTTCTCGGTGTTCTACTCGCCGGAGGATCAGGCCGCTGGCATGCCTGAAGCGGAGCTGGTCGCGGCGATAGCTGACGGGCGTTTCGAGGCGGAAGGTTGGCGGGTCCGCAAGGACGGAACCACCTTTTGGGCTGATGTCGTCATCACCCCGCTCTACGACGACCAGCAGCGGCACCGCGGCTACGGCAAAGTCACCCGTGACATCACTGAAGCCCACGAGCGCCGCCTGCAATTGCAGCGAGCCGCGGTCGACTTGGCGGACGTCAACGAGACGCTTCGGCGCCAGGCGACCGAATTGGCCGAGGCGACGGACTGGGCCCAGAAGGCCACCGTCGCGGCGGAGGCCGCGTCGTTGGCAAAGTCGACGTTCCTGGCCACCATGAGCCACGAGATCCGGACCCCGATGAACGCCGTGATTGGCATGACCGGCCTCTTGCTCGACACCGACCTCGATCCTGTCCAGCGCGACTTCACCGAGACGATTCGCTCCGGCGGCGACGCCCTGCTTGCGGTCATCAATGACATCTTGGACTACTCCAAGATCGAGGCTGGCGCCCTTGATCTCGAATCGGCTCCTTTCGACGTCCGAGTTCTGGTCGAAGGAGCCTTGGAGCTGATCGCTGGGGACGCCGACGCCAAACACCTCGATGTTCTGGCGGACATCGACGTCGACTGCCCGCCGACCCTGGTCGGCGACGAAACCCGCGTCCGTCAGGTCTTGGTCAACCTGCTGAGCAACGCCGTGAAGTTCACCTCAACCGGGGAGGTATTGGTCACGGTGCGGACGACGGATACGAGCGCCGGCCAACTCATGTTCCACGTGGCGGTCACCGACACCGGCATCGGGATCCCGGCCGACCGGATGGACCGGCTGTTCCGTTCTTTCAGCCAGGTCGAGACCTCGACCACAAGAAACTACGGCGGCACCGGTCTGGGGTTGGCGATCAGCGCCCGACTGGTCGACGCCATGGGCGGTCGGATCGAAGTTGACAGCGAACCCGGACGCGGTTCCACCTTCCGTTTTGCCATCCCCACCACTCGCGGGGAACAATCCAGGCCGAGTATCCGCTCCGCTCATGGTGACCTCACCGGCGTGCATGCCCTCGTGGTCGATGACAACGCCAACAACCGGCGGATCCTGCAGTCTCAAATCGAAAGCTGGGGAGCGACCAGCGACGCGGCCGAAAGTGGAGCCGCCGCGCTGCGTCTCGCTGGACAGGACCGCCGCTACGATGTCGCTGTTCTCGACTTGCACATGCCCAACATGGACGGAGTCGAGCTCGCCGTCGACCTTCACCAGTTGCCCTCATGCGCAGGCCTTCCGCTGGTACTCCTCAGCTCCCGGGTGTGGCGCGATGACCAGGACCGCGCCGGGCATTTCGCCCGCCGGCTCGTCAAACCAACCAAGGCGGATCAGCTGCGCAACGCCCTCCTAGGCGCGCTCAACCGGACTCTGCCGTCCGCGGGCCGAGATGACGAGGACGGGCCACCCACGCCAAGCTCGCCTATGCGAGTCTTGGTCGCCGAGGACAACGCCGTCAACCAGAAGGTGGCGTTGCTCATGCTGCGAAAGGTGGGCTGCCGAGCTGACGTTGCCGGCAACGGCCGCGAGGCGCTCGCCGCTGTGCACTCCGCCCCTTACGACATCGTCTTCATGGACGTACAGATGCCTGAGATGGACGGCCTGGAGGCCTGCCGCCGCATCCGAGCCGAGATCCCTTCGAACCGGCAGCCCATCATCATCGCCATGACAGCAGCAGCCATGACCGAAGACCGAGCAGGCTGTCTGCACGCGGGCATGAACGACTATCTGTCCAAACCGCTCCGACCCCAGGAGCTAGCGGACGCGCTAACAAGATGCGGACTCCCTAACCGAGATCCCGTCGGGCCGGTGCTGGTTCGACAGAGCTGATTATGAAGCGGCGTCCGGCAGCCCGGCGAGAAACTCGAGCAGTAACTCGTTGACCTGAGGGAACGCTCAGCAGCGCGGCACCCCGCACCATGTCTGGGCGGAACAAGCCCACGTTCGAGGCTAACGGCGAGCCCCAGTCGTGGCCGACCACCGCAAAACTGGTCTCACCTAAGGTGTTGGCGATCCCGACCACGTCACCGGCGAGGCGGAGCATCGAGTACTCGCTGATCTCGGCCGGGGCGTCCGTCCCGCCGTAGCCGCGCATGTCGGGCGCCACCGCGTGTAGCCCGCCTCGGCCAGCGCCGGCAACTGGTGGCGGTACGAGTACCAAAGCTCAGGAAAGCCATGCAGCAGAAGGACCAGGGGCCCCTCCCCAGCCTCGGCCAGGTGGATGTTGATTCCATTGACGGCGACATTCCTGTGGGTGATCACTGTCTCCACGATGCCAGAGCGACGGAGACGCCGCGGACAGCCATCTCGGGCGCAGGTCCGGCGGCCGGGAGTGGCGTAGGAAGGTAGTTGCCCGCGGATGTGTTGTGGAACCCAGAGGCACATAGAGGACTAGGAGGACGCAATGAAGACGTGGCTGATCACCGGTACGTCGCGCGGCTTTGGGCGGGAGTGGACGGTCGCCGCTCTCGAACGTGGCGACCGGGTCGTCGCAACGGCCCGCAACCTCGACTCCCTGAAGGATCTCGAGGAGCGTCACAGCGAGAGCATCCTGGCCCTCGCCCTGGACGTTACCGACCGCTCCTCCGTATTCGACGTGGTGAGGCGCGGTTTCGAGCACTTCGGCCGGTTAGACGTCGTCGTCAACAACGCGGGCTATGGCCAGTTCGGCATGATCGAGGAACTCACCGAGGGCGAGTTGCGAGACCAAATCGAGACCAACCTGTTCGGCGCGTTGTGGGTGACTCAGGCCGCGCTGCCGTTCTTGCGAGAGCAGGGTGGCGGCCACATCGTGCAGGTCTCGTCGATCGGCGGCATCTCCGCTTTCCCCAACATCGGCGCATACCACGCCTCGAAATGGGCGTTGGAGGGTTTCAGCCAGGCCCTGGCCCAGGAGGTGGCCGACTTCGGAATTCGGGTGACGGTGATCGAGCCGGGCGGGTTCAGCACGGACTGGGGAGGCTCATCGGCCCGCCACGCCTCGCCACTACCCGCCTACGACGGTGTCCGCGACAAGGCGGCCGAGTTCCGCCGGACCCGCACGCAGTCGCAAGGCGACCCGAGCGCGTCGGCGCGGGCCGTCCTTAAGGTCATCGACTCCGAGAACCCCCCGTTGCGCGTCTTCTTCGGTGACGGCCCACTCCAGATAGCCACCGACGACTACGAGAGCCGATTGGCTACGTGGCGAGCCTGGGAGTCAGTCTCGATCGAGGCGCAGGGCTAGCGCTCGCCGGCGCCGGTTTACCGAATTCTTAGGGCTGTTGTTGCCCAATTGAGTTGAACATTATTCGCAAACTGCTTGCCCGTGGTCAACATCAATCCAATTGCCATTCTGTAGCTTCATCACCCAGTAACATTTACCGATGGATGGGTAACCATTTTCGGTAAACGTGAGCGGAGGCGCCAGTCCCCCAAGAGTATCGCCCTTGATGCTCCAAAGGCCCTCGAAGAGCTGAGACGACGTGGGCTGCGTTCCTAAGTACTTCGAAGCCGCGACGACCAATTCGCCAGAAGCCCAAGCGCTTGCGCTACTTCCCACAATGCTGGATGCCGCTCCGGGATCATATTGAGCCAGTGCTTGATGAAATTCCTGTTGTGCCGGCGTGTAGTTATCGATCCATGGGAAGTCGTTCGCACCGAGTAACAGCCCATTCAACTGGGGAACTTGCTGTATGGCCGGAGTGACACCGATGCTGATTGTAAAGTAGAGAGGATTGAAACCCTGCACAGAGCAATCCTGAGCGGCCCGAGCGTCGCTGCTGCCATCGAGCACCTCGAAGACGGAGGTTGCGCCGGCTTGCTGGGCAGCTAGGCACTCGGCGGTGAAACTGGGCTGGACCAAGCTCACCTCTCCGGCGTAAACGACCTGGACGCCATCACTGGTGGCATCGGATTGCAGGCTTTCATAATAGGCCTCGCAGAATGGATCTTCTAGGCAGTAAAAGACGGCGACCTTTGTATGTCCTTCATGTGCGCTTTCCCTGGCTGCGCCATCGGTACTCACCTGTACTTCGCTGCCTTCCGGGAACAATACGGGGCTGTCGTACCAATACGAACTGCTGGCGTCACCACCAATGACAGGAACATGAACGCTTTCCAGATAGCTTAGGCTCGCATTACCGTCTAGCGGCACCATGTCGCCCACGAAAGCTATTACATGATCCTGCTCAACCATTTGCTCTGTTTCCGTGATATTTGTGGAAGGGTCCCCCCCGTCATCCGCCGAGACCAAGGAGACGGGGTGACAATTTAGACCGCCATGGGCGTTGGTCCATTTGACCCAGGCTTGCAGCGAGGTCAGTGCGCCGGCGAAAATGGGTGCGAGAATGCCGTCATAGTTTCCGACATTGCCGAGCATAACGGGGGCTTCCCCTGTCGGGCAGCCTCCTGGGACGGTACCTCCGCCCGGAGCCTGGGACGGTCCGCTCGAACCCACACTGCCAGAGGCTCCGGACCCGCCAGATCCCGACGGTCCGCTCGAACCGACACTCCCCGACGTTCCGCTCCCACCAGATCCCGAGGGTCCGCTCGAAGCCACACTCCCAGACGTTCCGCTCCCACCAGATCCCGACACCCCGCTCGGAGCCACACTGGGTGCACTGCCAGACGCTCCGCCTCCGCCTGATCCTGACGTTCCGCTCGAAGCCACACTGGGCGCACTGGCAGCCGCTCCGCTCCCGCCAGATCCCGACGAAGACGTTACGACCTGAGCAGCCGAACGGATTGCCTGTTGGGACAAGCGAGTTCCGCACCCAGCCAGCAGCAATCCAATAGCCATTGCGGCGGCAACCCCTCTACGGCGCTTCACGTGGTAGCTCCCGCCCGCTGAGTAGGGAAGACCGTGCCGGCCCCGGCAATAGCGTCAACGGTGTCACTCTGCACCTCCGAGTCCCCCCATCACTGAGTCCCCCATCAGTCGAGCGGCCGACCTTGCCCTGGTAAGCAATATTAGATACGATAACTTCCGATATCACTTACGTCAAGTCCTCTGGGACTCCGCCTGGTCCGAACCAACGCGGGGCGCCTTCGGCGAGCCGGTCGAGTGAGCCGAGATAGACCACCCAATCGCGCGAGATAAGTTTGATGTACGGTCCGTTCTGAAACGAGTTGTGAATGGAGTTGCATGGCCAACCGGAATTCCCACCCGGCAACTGCGACGTCGATCTTGCAACTAATAGGCGGAGCGGATCGGCGTCCTTACTCGGCGCGACAAGAGCAGATCCTCGACTGCTTGGAAGAGGTCTTAATGACCGACGGGTTCCGAGGTTTGACACTTGGGGCTTTGGCCAGTCGGGCCCAATGCTCAACGAGGACCCTGTACGAGATCGCGAGCACCCGAGAGGACCTCCTTATCGTCGTGCTCGAGCGCATATGGCTACGTGTCGCCGAGCAAAGTCAGGTCGCTCTACAGGAGGCCGTCGACCCAGCCGCAAAGTTGGCCGCCTTCCTTCGAACCGCCTTGCTCGTGATCTGGCCCTCGTGGGCAACGTTGGTGCAGGACATAACAGCCTATGGTCCGGCCAGTCGGCGATTTCAAGAGCACGTCGATGAATCGATCCGGCTTATGGCTGACCTGATCGAGCAGGGCATAGAACAGGGTCAGTTCCGCCGAAAGGACCCCCATTTACTAGCAGAGTTTTTAGCAGCCGGGCTCATTCGAGCTACCAGTCAGGACGTTCTCAAGCGACTCCAGATAGACCCCTTGATCGCTCTGGAAGAGTTGGTAAGTTGTCTCCTGGATGGACTGATAAGTGATGAATGACCTGTCTATGAGGTTGGGTACTCCGCGTTCACTATGCACTCTCCTAAGCCGCCACTCCGCCAGCCTGTCACAGGCCTTTTAGCCACCCCACCAGCAGCTCGTTGACGTCGCCGGCGCGCTCCTGCTGGACCCAATGGCCGCAGCCGGGGAGGATGTGACTCCCCCGCAGTCCGGGCAGGGTCTCGGGGAATCTGTCGATGGCCCGCTGGCCCCAGATGGTGGGCCCGTCCCTCTCGCCGCCGATGAAGAGTGACGGCACGGTTATTGGCTGCCGGCTCCATACCTGCAGGTCACGCCAGTCGCGGTCGATGTTGCGGTAGCGATTCAAGGCGCCGCGGAAGCCAGTGCGCTCGAACTCGGCCGCATAGAAATCCACCTCCTCGTCGGTCAGCCACGCCGGCAGCTCGTCGGGGATCACGAACCGGTCCCGCAACATCCCGCCCTTGCGGACCGTCCCGATCGTCCCGCCGTCGGCTGGGCGGACGGCGTCACCGGACGCCCCGATGTAGAAGCCCAGCAGCCAGGACCGAACGTCGATCTCAGCCTCGGCCTCGGCCCGGCCCGGCTCCTGGAAGTAGTTGATGTAAAACTCCTCTTCTCCCCCCATTGCCGCGAACACCGCCGACGGCCGGTGCAGTCCCGCCGGGCTGTAGGGCACGCTCATCAGCGCCACCGCGGTAAAGACATCCGGTCGCAGAAGCGCCGAGTTCGCCACAATCGGAGCGCCCCAGTCGTGACCCACGACGGTGGCCGTGCGCTCGCCGAGGGCGTCCACGACGCCGAGATTGTCGTTGACGTGGTGCAGCATCCCGTACGCCTCGATCTCGAGGGGCGCCGAAGACCGCCCATACCCGCGCACGTCGATGGCTACGGCCCGGAAGCCGGCCGCGGCGATGGCGGGCAGCTGGTGGCGCCACGAGTACCAGAGCTCGGGGAAGCCGTGGCACAGCACGACGGGAGGGCCGTTGGTCGGCCCGGCGGTGGCGACGTGCAGCTCGATCCCGTTGGTCCCGACCTGCTCGTGGGTGATCTCAGACATTGGCGGCCTTGGCTGCTTTCTCTTCGTGGTGCTTCTGGATGGCGGACATCACCGCGTTGCCGGCGGCGCCGATGAACTCGGGCCGGTTCTCGGCCGCCCAGTCCCGGCTGGCGGTCAGGGTCTCCGACGAGCCCTGGAATTTCGGGGCCACGTAGCGGGCGATCAGCTCGTAGGAGTGCCGGGTGGCCGCGGTGTCGGCCCATTCGTGGCCCATGAGGAGGAAGGTGCCGAACCCGCCCGACTGGACCCGCAGCCGCTCGATCTGCGCCACGGCGTCGTCGACCGTGCCGATGACGGCGAAGCCCGAGGCGATGAGGGCGTCGACCAGCGAGTCGAAGTTGGTGGTGTCGGGGGCGATGGGCAGCGCGGCCACCCGCTGGAAGTAGTCGACCCACTCCTCCAGCCCGAAGGCGACGTCGGCGATGGCCTGCTCCTTGGTGTCGGCGATGTGCATGGGTCCGACGAG
>PMHH01000085.1 GCA_003156595.1 Acidimicrobiaceae bacterium | reverse complement strand
CGCTCCGACGGAGACCCCGAGCCGCCTCACCACGACACCGAAGAGCTGCTGGGGCTGATGCCCCTCGACCTGCGCAGCCCTGTCGACGCCCGCGAGATCATCGCCCGCGTCGTCGACGGCAGCCGCTTCGAGGAGTTCAAGGCCCGCTACGGCCCGACCTTGGTCACCGGCTGGGCCCAGGTCCACGGCTTCCCAGTCGGGATTCTGGCCAACAATGGCGTGCTCTTCTCGGACTCCGCCCAGAAGGCCAGCCAATTTATCCAGCTATGTAACCAGACTTCGACCCCGCTCCTCTTCCTCCAGCACATCACGGGCTACATGGTCGGGCGCGACTACGAGCGGGGCGGGATCGTCAAACACGGCAGCCAGATGATCAACGCCCTGTCCAACTCCACCGTGCCGCACATCACCGTGATCCTGGGAGCCAGTTACGGAGCCGGCAACTACGGGATGGGCGGCCGGGCCTTCGACACCCGCTTCGTCTTCCTCTGGCCGACCGCCAAGATCGCCATCATGGGCCCTAAGCAGATGGCCGGCGTGATGTCGATCGTCCGCCGCGAGCAAGCCGACCGCCGCGGTCAGCCTGTCGACGAGGAGACCGAGGCCGCCATCACCAAGGCGGTCGAGGACTTCGCCGAAGCCCAGTCGCTCGGGCTCTACGCCACCGGCCGGGTCGTCGACGACGGGATCATCGACCCGCGCGACACCCGCACGGTGGTGGCCATGGCGCTGTCCGCCTGCGACAGCGGCCCGGTGGAGGGCGCCCGCGGCTACGGGGTGTTCCGGTGATGCGCCGGCTGCTCATCGCCAACAGAGGCGAAATTGCCCGCCGCATCACCCGCACCGCCTCCTCCATGGGCATCGCCACGATCGCGGTGTACGCCGAGGGCGACGCCGAGGCGCCCTTCGTCCGCGAATGCGACCACGCGGTGGCGCTTCGGGGCCGGACCGCCGCCGAGACCTACCTCGACATCGACGCCTTGCTGGCGGCCGCCGGCGCCGGCGGTGCGGACGCAGTTCACCCGGGGTACGGGTTCCTGTCGGAGCGGGCCGCCTTCGCCCAGGCGGTGCTGGACGCCGGCCTGACCTGGGTGGGACCGCCCCCCGCGGTTATCGAGGTGATGGGCGACAAGGTGGCCGCCAAGCGCATGATGGCCGAGGCCGGCGTTCCGGTACTGCCCACCTGGGCCGCCGAGGATGCCGGGCTGCAATTTCCGGTTCTCGTCAAGGCCGCCGCGGGTGGTGGCGGCAAGGGCATGCGAGTGGTCTCGGCCCCCGTCGATCTGGCCGAAGCGCTGGCCGCCGCGAGCCGCGAGGCAGAATCCGCCTTCGGGGACTCGACGGTGTTCCTGGAGCGCTACCTGAGCGACGCTCGCCACGTCGAGATCCAGATCCTGGCCGACGACCACGGCGGGCTGGTGCACTGTTTCGAGCGCGAGTGCTCCATCCAGCGTCGTCACCAGAAGGTCATCGAGGAGGCCCCTTCGCCGGCGATCGACGACGATCTGCGGGAGCGAATGGGCGCGGCCGCCCTCGCCGCCGCCAAGGCGGTCGGCTACCGCAACGCCGGGACGGTCGAGTTCGTGGTGGAGCCGTCGGGGGAGTTCTGGTTTCTCGAGGTCAATACCCGGCTGCAGGTGGAGCACGCCGTCACCGAAGCGGTGACCGGGCTGGACCTGGTCCGCGAACAGTTGCTGGTGGCTCAGGGCCTCCCGATGTCGGTGTCTCAGGCCGACCTGTCCATCACCGGCCACGCCATCGAGGCCCGCCTGTACGCCGAGGACCCGCCGGCGGGGTTCCTGCCCGCCACCGGCACCCTGCTCGACTGGTGCCCCGCCACCGAACCCGCGGTCAGGTGGGATTCCGGGGTGGAGACCGGGAGTGAGGTGGGGGTGGAGTTCGACCCCATGCTTGCCAAGGTCATCGCCCACGCCCCGACCCGCCAGGAGGCCGCCCTCGAGTTGGCGCGTGCTCTCGAGCACAGCCGCGTCCGCGGTGTCACCACCAACCGCGACTTCCTCGTCGCCACCCTCCGCCACCCGGAGTTCCTGGCGGGCCATACCACCACCGCCTTCATTGAGCGCGCCGGCGTGCCGCTCGCCCGGGTGCAATCCGAAAGCGAGGTGCGGATTGCGGCCACCGCCGCGGCCCTGGCCGAGCAGGCCGCGGCCCGGGCTGCCGCGCCGGTGCTACGCGGCCTGCCGAGCGGCTGGCGCAACAGCGTCATGCCACCGGAAACTCGGGCGTACACTCACGACGGGGACGAGATCGAGGTGAGCTACCGGCATCGAAGAGACGGCACGTTCGAGGTCGGCGACGACGTGGTTCGTCTGCGCCGCGTCCAGGATGGCTGGGTGGAGTTCGAGCGAGGCGGCCGCCGGCACCGCACCCACGTCCTACGGATCGGGCCCCGCGTCTGGGTCCAGGGCCCGGACGGCGACGTGGCGCTCACAGCCCGGCCTCGCTTTCCCGAGGCCGAGCGCGATGTCATCGCCGGCGGCCTGATTGCGCCCATGCCGGGCAAGGTGATCGCGGTGGAGGTAGCCGCCGGCGAGCTGGTCGCCCAGGGCCAACTCCTGATGATCATCGAGGCCATGAAGATGGAGCACCGCATCACCGCTCCCCACGCCGGCACCGTCGACGAGGTGCGGGCCCATCCCGGCGATCAGGTCACGGGCGGCGATCTGTTGGTCGTGCTCGGAGATCCGGCGTGATCGGCCCCGTCCACCCCCAACTCACCCCGACTCGTTTTTGTGATATCGAACACCTCATAGGTGTCAAATATCACAAAAAAGAGTCGGCACCCCCGGGCGGGGCGACCTGATGGCCGCCGCGCCGCTCCGCATCGCCAACTGCAGCGGCTTCTACGGCGACCGGCTGGCGGCGGCGCGCGAGATGGTCGACGGCGGTCCGATCGACGTGCTGACCGGTGACTGGCTCGCCGAGCTCACCATGCTCATCCTGGCCAAGAACCTCTTGCGCGATCCGGCCGCCGGCTACGCCCGCACCTTCGTGACCCAGATGGAACAGGTCATGGGCGACTGCCTCGAGCGCGGCATCAAGGTGGTGTCCAACGCCGGCGGTCTCAGTCCCCGCGGGTGCGCCGAAGCCGTGGGCGAAGTAGCTGACAAGCTGGGCTTGCATCCGGTCATCGCCTACGTCGAAGGCGACGACCTAGTACCCCGCATGGAGGAGCTGCGGGCCGCGGGCGTGGAGTTTTGTCATATGGAGACCGAGGAACCGCTGGGCGATCGGCCCGTGTTGACGGCCAACGCCTACCTCGGGGGGTGGGGGATCGCCGAGGCCCTCGGGCGGGGCGCCGACATCGTGGTCACCGGCCGGGTCACCGACGCCGCCCTGGCCGTGGGGCCGGCCGCCTGGCATCACGGGTGGCGCCGGGACGACTGGGATGCCCTGGCGGGGGCCCTCGTCGCCGGCCACGTCATCGAGTGCGGCCCCCAGGCCACCGGCGGCAACTACTCCTTCTTCACCGAGGTGCCCGGCCTCGAACATCCGGGTTTTCCCATCGCCGTGGTAGACGCAGACGGATCGTCGGTGATCACCAAGCACCCGGGCCACGGCGGGCTGGTGTCGGTGGGGACCGTGACCGCTCAGCTGCTGTATGAGATCGGCGGACCGGCGTACCTCAACCCCGACGTGACCGCCCGCTTCGACAGTATTCGTCTGGCGCAGGACGGCGCGGACCGGGTGCGCATCTCCGGCGTGCTGGGGGAGTCCCCGCCCTCCACGACCAAGGTGGCCCTCAACTACCAGGGCGGGTTCCGGTCGACCACCACCCTCTACCTGGCCGGGCTGGACATCGAGGAGAAGGCGGAGCTAGTGGAGCGGGCGTTGTGGGCGTCAGTGCCAGGTGGGCGGGAGTCGTTCGGGTCCGTGGATGTGTCGCTGCTGCGCACCGACCGGCCCGATCCGACCACCAACGAAAGGGCCCTGGCCCAGCTGCGGATCACCGTCAAGGACGCCGACGAGAAAAAGGTCGGGCGGGCCTTCACCGGCCGGGTCACGGAGATGGCGCTGTCGTCCTATCCGGGACTCTTCGGGGCCGGTCTCACCGCGGGCGCGTCCGCCTATGGCGTCTACTGGCCGGCGGTGGTGCCGGCCTCGCTGGTCTGGCAGGAGGTGGTGGTGGGGCTCGGGTCTGGTGGCGATCGGTCGGTCGTTGATCCGGTGCTGGCGCCCGACCCTCCGGTCGTCGCCGATGTGCCGGCGCCCACCGGAACGGCGGGGGTCATCGTGTCGACGGGGACCGCGGCGACAACGGCGGCGGGGGTCGCGGCGCTCACCTCCCATCCCAGTGCGGCCTCGCCCGCCGGGCCGACGGTGCGGGCGCCACTGGGGCGGCTCATTGGGGCCCGCTCTGGGGACAAGGGCGGCAACGCCAACCTGGGGGTGTGGGCCCGGTCCGACCCCGCTTATCTGTGGTTGGCCACGTTCTTGACGGTTACCCGCTTGCAGGAGTTGCTTCCCGAGACGGCGCCGCTACAGGTGGACCGTTACAAGCTACCCAACCTGCTGGCTCTCAACTTCGTGATCACCGGCCTATTGGGCGAAGGGGTGGCGGCGAGCACCCGCCTGGACGGGCAGGCCAAGAGCCTCGGCGAGTGGTTGCGAGCCCGGGTCGTCGAGATCCCCGCGAAGCTGTTGGGATGAGCGATCCGGCCGGGGAGTCCGGTACCGAGGGAACCGCCGCTGCGCCCAGGGACCCCGCCGTGCGCTACGCGGTGACCGGTGGGGTCGCCACGTTGACCATGGATCAACCCCACAATCGCAACGCCTTGACCCCGGCCTTGATCAATGGGCTTGGCCACGGCCTGGCCCGCGCCGCCGGCGACGCCGCGGTGCGCGTGGTGGTGCTCACCCACACCGGCCCGGCGTTCTGTGCCGGCGCCGACCTGTCCGCGGCGGCGAGAAGCGGGCCAGCAGGCGGGCCAGCAGGTGGGCCGGCAGGCNNCCGAAATCCTGGCCGCCATCGAGGACGCACCCAAGCCGGTGCTGGCCCGGATCGCCGGCCACTGCATGGGCGGTGGCGTCGGTCTGGCCGCGGCCTGCGACCTGTCGGTGGCCGCGGAGGAGGCGAAGTTCGGATTTACCGAGGTCCGCCTCGGGGTCGCTCCGGCCATCATCTCGGTGGTCTGCTTGCCAAAACTACGGCGAGCGGACGCCTTGGAACTTTTCCTCACGGGTCAACGCATCAGCGCGGCACGGGCCGCCGAAGTAGGGCTCATCACGAAGGCCGCGCCGCGGGAAACGCTCGACGCCGAGATCGACGCCCTGGTCTCCCAATTGGTAGCGGGCGGGCCGGCGGCTCTGGCGGCGGCCAAACGCCTGGTGTTCGACGTTCCGGTGTTGGGGCGAACAGCCGCCTATAAGCAGACGACCGCCATTTCACAAGCGCTCTTCGGATCCGAGGAGGCGGCTGAGGGAATAGCCGCGTTCCGCGAGAAGCGCCAGCCGTCCTGGGTGCCGCAAGAGGACCGTCCATAGAGACGGGCGCGGTCCCGTGAGGGACCGGGCCCGATTCGGTCTGAGCTAGCTGATGGTGACCTTCAGCTTGGACGTCGAGTTCTTGAGTCCGAACTGAACCTTGCCCCCGACCGATCCATAGACGCACACGTAGGCGAAGGAACCCTTCTTGAGCGCAGAGAACTTCTTACCTTTGTAGAGCACGACCTGCATGGTGCTCGTCGTGTTGGTGACCGTGAATCCCGCGGTGGTGGAGCTGCACGTGCCGCTGGGTGAGGCAGGCACCGACAGGGTGGTGGGCGCGAACACGACAGGGCTGCCGCCGATGTTGACGTTGGGCAGGGTCGTCGCGGCCCGGGCCGTCGCCCCGGATTGCACCGTCGTGGCGCCCGCTGGCGCCATCGAGCCGGCCATGATGGCCAAGCCGAGGAGGGTTGCGACGCCCAAACGTCGAGTGACCGAGAACATGAGTGATTGCCCCTTCTTGTAGCGAGATTGGCGTGTTGTTTGCAGCCACTCTGCCGTGACGACGGGGGGCCTGGCAACCTCACGCGTCAGATGCGGACGGACTCTGTGCGATCCGGAACATGCTGTCCCCCACGTGAAGGGTGGATGCGCGGCAACCGGGCAACTCACATCCGACGATTGGCCCGTGGACTACGGTCCGCTGTCCATGGCGAAGTGGACAACGCGTCAATGCGGCCGGCCCACCCTGGGCGCGAGGTTTGTCGGCCCGACGTCCGGGATCGCGGGCTTCGGCTTGTGAGCTCACCTAGCGCCGAGTCAGCCGGCGCGGTCGGCAGCCGGTGGCACCCCATCGCCGGCTTCGTGTTGGTGGCGTCGGCAAACCAGATGCTGTGGCTCAACTTCACGCCGATCACGACCGGGGCGGCGACCCACCTCGCCGTGTCGAAGTCCGCCATCGGCACCCTGTCGGAGATCTTCCCCCTGTTGTACGTCCTGTTGGCCCTCCCGGTCGGGCGGGCCCTCGACCGATGGTTCCGCCCCACCCTGGGAGCCGGCGCCGCCCTCCAAGCCGGCGGGGCGCTAGTGCGCCTCGGCGGCCACGGGTACGCCTGGGTGCTGGTCGGTCAGGTGCTCATCGCGGTCGCCCAGCCGGCCATCCTCAACGCCATCACCGGCACCGCCAGCCGCTACCTGCACGAAGAGCACAGGCCTCTCGGCATCGCTGTCGGCTCGGCCGGCACGTTCCTCGGCTTCATCCTGGCCTTCGTGCTCGGCGGCGTGTTCGGCGCCGGCCGCTTGCACACTATCCTGGTCGTCAGCGCCGTCTACACGGTGGTCGCGGCCGCCGCCATGGCCGCCACCCTGCGCCCCCACCCGGGCCGAGCGACGAGCGAAGCCAACAGTGTCGACGACACTGACAGCGACGCGGACAGCATTGCCGGCGCCGGCCTCGGTGCCACGCCGGGAGCCCTGCGCGAACTGTGGGGCGACCCCGTGATGCGCACCCTGTCGCTGCTAGTGTTCGGG
This sequence comes from Acidimicrobiaceae bacterium, assembly GCA_003156595.1. GTDB lineage: Bacteria > Actinomycetota > Acidimicrobiia > Acidimicrobiales > Palsa-688 > PALSA-693. The sequence goes on along the minus strand of PMHH01000085.1, from coordinate 15,220 downwards.
GGGTTCGGGGTGTTCATCGCCCTGACCACTTGGGTCGAGACCCTCCTCAAACCGGCCGGCGTCAGCTCCGGCCACACCGACGTGCTGCTGGCCGCGATGGTCGTGGCCGGCCTGGTGGGGTGCGTGCTCATCCCCCCACTGGCCGCCGACCGGCGCCTTCAGGCCCAGGCGATCCTGGCGTCCGGGGGCGCCATCGTCGCCGGCTGCGTACTGCTCGCCGCCGCGCCCGGGTTGGCAACCGCGGCGGTGGCCATGATCGTCATGGGCTTCCTGGTCTTGCCGGACCTGCCGGTGATCCTCGAGCTGGCCGAACGCCGGGCGGGGGCCGCGGGCGGCACGGCCACGGCGATGCTGTGGCTGGCGGGCAACGCCGGCGGCATCGTCGTAGCGCTCATCGTGCAGGGCGTGCAAGGCTCGCCGGCGCTGGCGTTTGCGGTGATGGCGGTCATCGGATGCTTGGCCGCGCCACTGGCCCTCCGCTTGCGCACGCAGCTACGGAGCTGACGGCGCTTCTCACAGGTTGCGAGGCAGGTCCCGAAAAGGGCGGTTCCGATCATCTGAAGGCTCCCGGGGCAGGCCGAGGATCCGCTCGGCCAGGATGTTGCGCTGGATCTCGTCGGTGCCGCCGGCGATCGACTGCGCCGGGACCGACACCAGGATCTCGGTGATGGTGCCGGCGAGTGGAGCGTCCGGCCCGGCGAGCAGGGCCGAGGATTTTGCTATCAAAGAGTGGGCCGCCGCGGCAGATCGAGCCACTCCACTCAGAGCCAGCTTGCCGATGGATCCCTCCGGGCCCGGTTGACGGCCGGTGGCACGAGCGACGCGCGCCCGCTCCGCGGTCCAGCCGCTGACCTTCTGCAAAGCCAAGGTCCGGGCGACGGCTTGGCGGACGACGGGATCCCCTGCCTGGCCGGTGGTTCTGGCCTGTTCGATCAGGAGGTCGACCCGTCCCGCCCGCTGTGGATACCAGATGTAGGGCTTGAAATGCTCCTCCGCCTCGGCTCGGGCTTCCGCGAAGGCCCGGCGGGGGGCCGGGTCGTAGCGCCGGCCCGAGAAGAAGGCGCCGAACCTTCGTTCGTAGGCCAAGGTGGTCTGCGCCACCCGCCAGCCATCGCCCACATCCCCGATGACGTGGTCCAACGGAGCCCGGGCGTCGGTGAGGAACACCTCGTTGAACGAGGCGTGACCGTTGATCTGCCGCAGCGGCCGGACCAGCACACCCGCCTGGTCCATCGGTAGCGCCAGATAGGTGATGCCGCGATGCTTGGGCGCGTTCCAATCGGTCCGTACCAGCAACATGCCGAAGTCCGCGTGGTGGGCGCTGGTGTTCCAGACCTTCTGGCCGTTGACGACCCACTCCTCGCCGTCAGCCTCGGCGCGCGTTGTCAGGCCGGCCAGGTCGGAACCCGACCCGGGCTCGCTGAACAGCTGACACCAGGTTTCCTGGCCGGTCAGGATGGCGGGAAGGAAGCGCTCGCGCAGGGGATCCGGCCCGTGGGCCAGGAGGGTGGGCGCCACCAGCCCCATGCCGGAACCGACCGGTGTTCCGACCACTCCCTGCCTGGCCATCTCCGCCGCCACGATGTCCTCGGTCCACGCCGGCCAACCGCGGCCGTGCCAGCGCGCCGGCCACGACGGGACCGCCCAACGCGACGACACCAGACGCTGCCGCCAGTCGAGCAACGAAAGGTCCGGGTCCCAGTTGTCACCGAGCCACTCCCGCAACTCGTCCCGCACCAACTCGGGAGTCAATGAGGCCGCATCGCTGACGGGGTCGTCCACGGCCGGTCAGGATACGGCACCGAGGTGCAGGCGATCATGGCTATGACAGCATGATCACCCATGACGACCCGCGCGGTGGCGCTACTGCGTGGCATCAACGTCGGGGGCAACAAGCTCGTCGACATGGCCCGGCTGCGCGATCTGCTGACCGGCCTCGGTTACAGCAATGTCCGGACCTACCTGCAGAGCGGAAACGCCGTGTTCTCGTGCCCTCCCGATCAAGCGGACACCGCGGCCTCCCAACTCGAGGACGCCATAGCCGGCGAGTTTGGATTCGCTTGCCGGGTGATCGTGCGCACCGCCCCCGAGCTGGCCGCGGCCATCTCCGCCGACCCGCTGCTCCATCTCGTCGAGGACCCGTCCCGGCATGTCCTCGGCTTCCTCTCCGACCCACCCCTAGCCGAGGGCGTGGCTCGCCTCTCTGACGAGGACTTCGGTATTGACCAATTGCGGATCGTCGACCGCCACGTCTACTTGTGGTGTCCGAACGGGCTGATGGGCTCGCCGTTCGGCAAGCTCAACTTCGATCGGGTACTCGGGGTGGCCGTCACCATGCGCAACTGGAACACGGTTAGCAAACTCGCCGGCCTGCTCGCGGCTGACTGAGGTGGGCCGGCGGCGGGGGCTGCCTCTTGACCAGACCATGGTCGTAGAGGCTTTACTGATGTGGTGAGCACCGCTCTGCGCGAGATCGAGGGCACGCTAATCGGGCGCTGGTACGTGACGGTCCTCGGAGCCGTATTTTTTTGGGTGGCCGTGCGGCACCTCGGATGGCGTCGGACACTGCTCTACGCGGTCAGTGCGGTAGGCGTCGGGGCCTTGGCCGAGAATGCGTCGGTCCACTTCGGGATCCCGTACACCCGCTACTCGTTCAATCCCCACTTGCGCGGCAAGGAGCTTTTCATCGGGGATGTGCCGCTGATGGTGCCCCTCTCCTACGCCTACATGGGCTACTTCGCGTTCGCGGCCGGACGGCTGTTGGCCAGCGGACCCCGCCGGACGCGGGGTCGCCGGGTTAGTCACGAGTACCTCCTGGGCCTCATGCTGGCCGTGTGGGCGCTGTGGCTGTTCGATCCGGTCTCCCGGCTCGGCAATCTGTGGTTCATCGGCAAGCTGTTCCATTACTCCGGACCCGGGTTTTGGTTCGGCCTGCCGCTGGGTAGTCAGGCCGGCTTCACGCTGACCGCCGGCCTCCTTATCGGGTTGCTGACCTGGCTGGCTCGAGACGACGACAATGTCCCGGTCACGAACTGGCAACAGCATCCCCACCTCGTCGCGCTGACCACGTACAACGCCCAACTAGCGTGGCTGGTGGTGGTGGCGTGCGTGGTCGGTGCCACCGAGATCGGTTCCGCGGCGATCTTGATCTGGATTCCGGCCGCGGCCATGACGGCGTTGTACTGGAGTGCGTTGCGGGCGCCGGCGGCCGGGCCACCCGCCGCGGCCGCACCCGCCGCGGCCGCACCCACGGCTGACGACACGCGGGAGGTAGCACCGTGACGACCGCTGTCCCGCTCGACGACGCCCAGTTCTACGCCGATGATCCGGACCCGGCACTGGCCGACCTGCGCCGCCGCTGCCCGGTGTACTACCACCCCGCCGGCAACTTCTGGGTCCTCACCCGCCACGCCGATCTGCAGGAGGTGAGCAAGGATCCGGCCCGATTCTGCTCCGGGCAAGGCGTCCTGCTGGCCGACCGGGCCCGGGCGATCGCAGCCGCCGACTCGATCCTCTACCTCGACCCTCCCATCCATGGGCGCTACCGGAAATTGGTCAGTCGGGCCTTCACTCCCCGCACCGTCGCGACGCTCGAGCCCCGGATCCGACAACTGACCGTGGAGCTCCTCGACCAGCTGGACCCAACGGTCCCGGTTGACGCGGTGGACGCCCTCAGCGCCCCGCTGCCTCTGTTCGTCATCGCCGAGATGCTGGGTGTGCCGGCCTCCGACCGGGAAGCGTTCCGGCGCTGGTCGGACGCCATCATGGAGGCGGCGACCGATCTCAACGACGCCAACGCGGCTCTGGCCGCTGAGCTGCTGCTGTACTTCGACGAGAGGCTCCAGGCCCGGGTCGATCACCCGGGCGACGACCTGCTCTCGGCCCTCGTCACCGCCACAGTCGACGGCGAGCGGCTGACCCGCGACGAGCAGCTGGGATTTTGCATGACTCTTCTGGTGGCCGGCAACGAGACGACCCGGTCACTCATCACCGGGGGGCTCATCGCCCTCGCTCAGCATCCGGAGCAGCGCGCCCAGGTGGTGGCCGATCCCGGCCTCCTCCCCCAAGCCGTTGAGGAGCTGCTCCGCTGGGTGACGCCCATCATGGCCATGGCCAGGACCGCGACCGGCGACACCGCCGTCGGGGGCGAGCCGATCGCACAAGGCGACTACGTCGTCCTGTCGTACGCGGCCGCCAACCGGGACGAGGAGGCTTTTGGGCCGGACGCGGCGCGCTTCGACATCACCCGCTCACCCAACCCCCACCTGGCGTTCGGATTCGGCGAGCACTATTGCCTGGGCGCCGGCTTGGCTCGCGTGGAGGCCAGGGTGCTCTTCGACGAGCTGCTCCGGCGATGGCCTTTCTTCCAGCTGGCGGGCGAACCCACCAGGGTCCCCTCCACCCTCCTCCGTCAGGTCGCCCACCTCCCGATCCTGTTCGACCCTAGCCGCGGCGAGCACCCGTCGCCGAGCGTGGGGCCTAGCCACTCGCCGTCTTGACCAGGACGAGCTGGCTGACTACAAGCCCGGTGTCCGGTTGCACGGCCATCTGATACCACAGCGTGCCCGCCGGGCAGTGCAGACTCGTGACCGAGCGTTGTGTCCCGGGCCTGGTCATCGGACTGGTCGACGCCCGCGCTGGGGCCGAGCTCTTCGAGGACCCGGCCGTGCAGTACGCCAGGATTGTCGCCGATCCGGCGCGGCCTTGGAGTGAATAGCCGACCGTGATCCGGTAGGTGCCGGCGCCCACACCCAACAGCGGAACCGCCTCGGTGGTGGCCGCCGACGGGCCCGACTGAAGAGGGCCACCCAGATCTGCACCACTAAACGACAGGGGTCCCGACGGCAACGGGGGAGGCGCCACCACCGCCAATGCGCCGGTCGCCGCCACCGCCACCGCGGACACGACCCCGAAGCGGACGATCCCATCCCGACTGAGTCGACCGACGCTCGAAGCCGCCACGACTGACAGGCCGAGCAACACCAGCTCGACCGGAAGGCCGAACCACGGCCAGCCGAAGAGCCGGCTTCCCGGGACGAACTCCGCCAGAAGGCGGTCGAAGCCACCCCACCATCCCGGGTAGGTCGAGGGATCCCACGGCGCACTTCCGGTCAACTGGTTGTAGTACACGTGCTCGCCGCGAACTATCGGCACGGATTGGAGCACCCACAACGCAGCCGCGATGGCTCCCAAACCCCAGATCCGCGCCTGGGAACGGCCGAAGGACGCGATCTGGAATGGGCACCAAACCAGGATGGGTGGCAATGCCGACCACTCGAAGCGCCCGGCCAGGGAGTTGCCGCCGTATGGGGCGTGGATGAACGTGCCGTTGAGATAGATCAGCGACGCAGCCGACGCCAAGGTGGCGATTACCGCGAGCGGAGCCGTCCGCCTCGCCAACCACAGGCCGGCCAGGCCGAGCGCAGCGGTAGGCACCTGGACGAAGAGTCCCTGGTGCCGGTCGAACATCAAGCCCAGGATCTCGGTGATGCCGGCCCGGTTGAGAGACGGGAACGGCTGCGGCAGCCCCAACGGGTGGCCGTAGTCGTACAGGTTGTACGCCAGCAGGAGCACCCAGGCGGCCACCGCGACTGCGGCCATGACCAAGAAGGTCGGCCACAGGCGGGCCTTTCTGGCCACGACCCCGAACGCGATCAGGATGAGCGCTGCCGGCACCAGGTTCTGCTGGTGCAGCCACGGGAGCACGGTTAGCGACAATGCTGACACGGCTGTGCCCAAGGTGTCGAGGCGCCGCCGCGACTCCATGGCGACAACGTCCACCAAGGCGCACGCCATGAGAATTCCGGTCAGGAGGTCCGGATAGATCTGAGTTCCTGCCAGCCAGATCGCCGGGCCGGCGATGACGATCGCCAGGACCACCCTCGCCTGGCGGCCGAGCCCGGCGAGGTCGGCGCCGCGGAGGTAGAAGTAGATAAATCCGGCCGCCTCGATCGCCATCAGACCCAGGCGGGCGAGGCGTGCTCCCCCGACGGCGACGAACGGCGCCAGCAGGGCCGATAGGCCCAGATTGTGAGTGCTGACGGGACCGTGGGGACCGGTATAGAGCTCCAGATTGAGATTCGTCGGTTGGGTGCCGGCGGGCCAGTCGTAGAACTGGTGGGTTCGCAAGTCCACCTTGTAGGCCTGGAGCGGATGGACCGTAAGGTGGGTGAGGGCCTTCGCCACGATCAGGTAGTGCGGTTCGTCACCGGTAACCGAAACGCCCTTCGATTTGATGAAGGCGTACACCAGGGCTTCGGCCGCCACGATGACCACGAAGGCCGCCGAGATCGGCCACCACCGAAGCACGCCTGCAGGTCGCCCGGACCGGCTTGTCTCTGCCACGTGGACCATATGACGTCGGCTCCTCGTGAGTCTCTGTGCCCCCATGACAGGCCGGCGAGCCCACACAGTAATGGTGCGGTCCGTCTTGGCCCAGACCGCGGGTGCGAACTATTCGAGCGCGGGGCCCTCAGTCCCTAGGTACTGGTGCACGAGGTGCGGAGGGGCGCACGCCAGCCAGGCGTCGATGATGGCGTCGTTGAGGGCTTTCTTGGTCACGGCCTTCATTTGGATGAGAACGGCCGCGTACCCGTCGAAGTGCGGGATGGTAAAGAACGCTTTGGAGTGGTTAAAGAGGAGAGACTCCTTATCGTCGAGATCCGCGACGCGGACGGCGACGATAGGTCCACCAGGCGGGGTGGCGCCGGCGAACCGCTTGATGTCTGCCTTACTGAATGGCCGTTCCCACGCGAAGGCCTTGCCGCCGACGAACCAGGTGAGATTGCCGTGCCGCTCGCCCTCGGTGACATCGGGAAGTTCCACAGCCATATGGGCTACGTCGTCCATGGTCGCCATCGTGGGCACCATACCGCCGTAAGCGGGCGGGTTCCGCCCCGGCCACTTTGACAAACCGGCGACGCTAGGTCAGCGCTCGTTTTTACAAAGGGGTCCCCACCTTTTACAGTTCGGACCACAGTGACAACATCGCTTCGCTCGGCCGGACGTCTGGCCGAGATCAACCTGCTCGATCTTGACCGGTGGGCTCGCCACGGCGCTCCCTTCCACTGGTTCGCCCTGCTCCGCGACGTAGCGCCCGTGTGGCGGCACCCCTCGCCCGGGGATGGGTCCGGCTTCTGGGTGGTGTCGAGCTACGAGCAGGTCGTCGCCCTGGGCAAGTGCCCGCACGCGCTGTCCTCGGACGTCGCCCGGGGTGGTGTCGCCGGCCTTGGCCCGGGTGATGAGCTCCAAACCATGCAGGACCAGCTCGGCGCCGCCACCGGCTTCCGGGACAGCCCGGAAACCGCCATGCTGTTGTCGATGGACCCGCCCGAGCACACGGGCTACCGAAAGATCGTCAACAAGGGCTTTACCCCCCGGATGATCTCGCTCCTCGAGGACAAAGTCCGTGGCCTGGCGAACCGCTACCTGGACGGGCGCCCGGCGGGTGAGCCGTTCGACCTCGTCACCGAACTCAGCATGCCCTTGCCGATCACCGTGATCGCCGAGATGCTGGGCATCCCGAGCGCACGCCACGCGGACCTGGCCCGGTGGAGCAACGAGGCCGTCGCCGGAACCGACCCCGAGTATCGCAACGACAAGGCGTTCTCCGAGCTCCAAGCCCTCGTCGAGCTACTCCAGGCGTTCGACACCCTCAAACAGGACCGTGTCGATTCGCCCGGTGACGACATCGCGTCGGTGCTCCTCGGCGCCGTCGTCGACGGCGAGACGCTGACCCCGGCCAGATTCAAGATGTTCCTACTCCTCCTCTTGATCGCCGGAAACGAGACCACGCGTAACGGCATCAGCCACGCCGTGCTCAATCTGGCGACGTTCCCGGAGCAGTGGGAGCGGCTGCGCCAGGATCCCGCCCTTGTCCCCTCGGCGGTAGAAGAGGTGCTGCGGGTCGCGTCGCCGGTCTTGTACTTCCGGCGCAACGTCGTCGCCGACGCGGACGTCGCCGGCCAGACCCTCGCAGCCGGCGACCTCGTCTCGCTGTGGTACGCCTCTGCTAATCGCGACGCGGCGGTCTTCGACGAGGCCGACCGTTTCGACGTCGGGCGAACCCCTAACCCGCACGTGGCCTTCGGCGGCGGGGGACCCCACTTTTGTCTGGGAGCAAGCCTGGCCCGCCTCGAGATCCGCCTGGTGCTGGAAGCGCTCCTGGACCGCTTCGAGACGCTCGAGCTGCTGGGACCTCCGGATCGGCTCCGCTCCAACTTCCTGCACGGAATCAAGCACCTCCCGGTCGCCTTCCGCTAAACCTCGACACGCGACAGACCTTCGGATCAGCCGGATCGCTCCAGAAGTCTGGGCTCGCCTAGCGGCTCGGCGCGGCTTGGAGGGAGTCCGGCCACACGCTGATGGCCGAACGTTCGATACGGACACCGCAGGTTTCGCCAGCGAGGAAGTCAACGCTGTCCGTGGTACGGACACGCAACTCCGGCCCACCAGCGAGGCGCACGATGAGGGCCGTAGACGTCCCCAGGTCGGCGATGTCGACGACGCTGGCTCGGTACCAGCCGTCGCCGTCGGCGGTCAGGGTCACCCGCTCCGGGCGCACGCACCAAAGGACGGCTGTCCCGTCCTGCATGTCAATGACGTCGGCGTCGATGACGGTGTCGCCGGCGCGTATGCCACCGGGTGCCACTCGGCCGGGTAACAGGTTCTCGATGCCGAGTAGCCGGGCGACCTTCGGTGAGGCAGGCCGGTGATACACCTCCCGGCTGGAGCCGACCTGCAGGATTTGGCCGTCGGCGATGACGAGAATCTCGTCGGCGAGAAAGGCGGCTTCCTCGGGATCGTGGGTGACGAGGACGGTCGAAAGACCGGCGTCGCGCTGGAGGCGGCGCAACTCCAGGCGCAGTTCCTCACGCACGGGCGCGTCAAGAGCGGAAAAGGGCTCGTCGAGCAGCACCAGACGCGGGCTGCGACTGAGGGCCTGGGCCAGGCTTACCCGTTGGCGCTGGCCGCCGGATAGCTGGTCAGGTAGGCGGTCCTGGAGGCCGTCGATTGCCAACGTCTGCAGCCACCACGACCCGAGCCGGTCGTCGGCGTCCACCCCGAAATGGAGTTGCTCCCGAACAGTTAGGTGCGGAAAGAGGCTCTGGCCCTGAGGGACGTATCCGATGTGCCGGCGTTCGGTGGGGATGGTGGCCACCGCCTCGTCGTTGTAGGAGACCGGCCCCACGCCGGCCCCCAACAGACCGGCCAGCGACTTGAGGGTCATGGACTTTCCCGATCCGGAGGGACCCAGGATGGCCAGGCGGTGGCTGGTCGCCTGGTGGGCGAGTCGCAGCCGGAACGCGCCGGCGGTCACGTCGAGATCGAACCCGACGCGGGTGGAGGGCAGTGGGTCCGGCGGTCGCGGCGCCGGATCGGCGCCTCGCCGGCGCAGGCGGGCCGGCCGGCGCAGGTTCGCTACCACGACGGCGACGCCCGCGGCGGCCATCACCAAGATGGTGGGTGCCTGGGTCGCCGGTAAGCCGGTGCTGGAGAACTGGACGTAGGTGTACACCGGCAGGGAGAAAGGGTGGTAGGCGATGATGACGTTGGCGCCGTACTCGCCGATGGCTCGTAACCAAGTCAGTAGTAGACCAGCCCGGATGCCCGGGGCGGCGATGGGAAGGCTGACTCGCAGAAAGCGGGCCAGAGGCCGGTGGCCGAGGGTGGCAGCCAGGTCCTCGAGGGAGACATCGACGGTCGCGAAGGCCGAGCGGGCCGAGATGATGAGGAAGGGTGCGGAGACGAACACCTGGGCCAGGACGATGCCGGCCACCGATCCGGTGAGACGCTGGTGGAAGAGTCGACCCAGGGTGGTATAGGGACCGACGATGTAGATGAGCAGGATGCCGCTCATCACTGGTGGCAGGGCGAGCGGCAGAACCACCAGCACCCCGACCGCGTTGGCCAGCAGACCGCGGTAACGGGCGAGGGCGTATGCCAGCGGGACGCCCAGAATGGCGACGATGAGCGTGGCTATGGTGGCGCTCTCTGTTGACGTCCGCAACGCGCTCCAGAGCCCGGGAGTGTTGAAGCCCCGCTCATGGGAGGTGGAGAAGCGGACGAAGAAGGCGGCGACGGGGACGACCAGGTAGACGACCAGCAGCCCGCCCAACCACGGGAGCGGGCTACGAGCCGACCGTAATGTCACCCGCCCGAGAGGACCCCTTGGAGGCTGGCTGGCGGCGTCCCCGAGACAGACAAGGGCTTCATGGTGACCAAGCCCTCCTTCGCCAAGGCCGCGGCACCTTCAGCGCCGAGCAGATACTGCACGAAGGCGTCGGCCGCGGCCAGGTGGGGTGCGTTGTTGAGCACGGAGATGGTGTACTCGGCCTCGAGGGTGCTGGGCACGCCGGTAAGGGGGACGGTGACGATATTGGCGGCCGTCGCTTCCACGCCGTAGAAGAACCCGACGTCGAGCTGCCCGGCTTGCAGCCGGCCGACCAGTGTGTTCTCCGCATAGACGTCGGAGGATTCAGTGGACAGGGTCGTGAGCGCCGGCAGGCTGTAGGTCTTGGCCGCGTCCTGGAGGGCGGTTACCGCCAGCACACCCTTCGGATCGGTGGCCGGGTCGGTTCGGCCTACCAGGATTCCGGGCTGCGCCAGCACGGTATACCAGGGCTCGGTCTTGAGGTCCTGGGCGAACTTGCTATTGGGGTTGTAGCCCAGCACCAGGGGCGAGGTGGCGAAAAGGGCGTACCACGACACCCAGCTACCGTTGGAGGTGCCTTCGAGGCCGACGTCCTTCGAGGGATTGGCGCTGATGTACACATCCCCCACAACGGTCTTGCCCTTGATCTCGCTCGCCAGCGAGCCAGAGTCGCCCGAGGTCCCGTTGAAGGTGTATCCGGTGGCAGTGTGGAAGCCGGGCCCGATGTCGTCGGTCATGAGGTCCACGAGCGAACCGGCATACAGGACATCCACCGGGCCGGAACCCATGGCCGCCGAGGTCGGCGGAGCCAGCGAGGTCGGCGCGGTGGTCTTGCTCGAGCTGCCGCATGCCGCGGCCACCAGCGCCACTCCTACCAGGAGTGTGGCGCCTCCCCGGAAGTGCCTACGACTGTGAAACAAAGCGGGAACAGATGTCATAAACGGGGACTGTAGTGGAAACCCGTAGTCAGTCCTGGACTACTGAGAGGCTGCTGAGAGGCCAATCGCGTCAAGGAATTCGATGGTCGCCCGGGACGACGAGAGCCGCCACTCCAGCAGCACCCGCTCGAAGCCGGCGGCCTCGGCCCGGTTGACCTCGAGCCCATGCATCTGAGCCATCACCCGGTGGCGCTGCGCCTCGATCAGCGGCCGCGACTCCCGGTGCCCACGATCGAGCAGGGCGAGCTTCAATAGCAGCATCGACCGGACATCGCGGATGTGATCGACGGGCTCGTCGAGCCATCTGCGCACAGCGCGCCGTCCTGCCGGGGTAATGCCGACGATCGTACGGACCGGTCCCCGGTCGCTCCGCTCGGTCAGACGCTCGACTATCAAATCGAGCTGAACCAGCTTCTTGAGAACCTGGTAGACGGCGGGTCGGGGCAGGGTCCACACTCGGCCCAGGGGACCGCCCGGAGCCAGAAGTTGCGCCACCGCGAACCCATGCGTCGGCCCCTCCGCCACCGCTCCGAGCACAGCCCATTCTCCCGGAGACAATTCCGACCCAGACGGACTGCCCACTGGGCGGCCGATCACGTGACGACCGCGGTCGTCAGAGCTGAGCGCAGACCGCTTTGACCTCAGTATAGGCCTCGAGCGCTTCGTGGCCCATCTCGCGACCCCATCCGGACTGCTTGTAGCCGCCGAAGGGCAGGGATGCGTCGAAAATGTTGTAACAGTTGATCCAGACGGTCCCGGCCCGGATCTTCTTGGCGAGGGCGTGGGCTTTAGAAATGTCCTTGGTCCAGATGCCTGCGCCGAGGCCGTAAGGGGTGTCGTTCGCGGTGTTAGCAATTTCGTCGAGGCTGTGGAAGGGGGCGGCGACGACCACCGGGCCAAAGATTTCCTCCCGCACCACCCGCATGTCCGGGCGGGTTCCGGTCAACACCGTGGGCTCCACGAAGTAGCCGCGATCGCCGCGCCGGCCCCCGCCGGTGAGCGCGGTCGCCCCATCGCTCGTCCCCGAGTCGAGATAGCCGGTTACCCGTTGGAGTTGCTCGTCGGAGACCAGAGGACCCATCTGGGTATCCGGATCCATCCCGTCGCCCAACTTGATCGACTTGGCCACCTCCGCCACGCCATTGACGACCTCGTCGAAGCGGTCTTCTTGAACGTACAACCGCGATCCCGCCACACAGCACTGCCCGTGGTTGAAAAAGATGGCGTTCGCGGCGCCAGCGATCGCCACCTCGGGATCGACGTCAGAGAACACGATGTTCGGGCTTTTTCCGCCCAGCTCCAAGGTGAGCTTCTTGAGGTTTCCTGCCGCGGCCTGGATAATCAACTTCCCGACCTCGGTCGAACCCGTGAAGGCCACCTTGTCGACATCGTCATGGGCGGCGAGAGCCGCGCCAGCGGTCTCACCGAACCCGGTGACGACATTGACGACGCCGTCGGGAACTCCCGCCTCCGCGATCAGTTCGGCTAGGCGCAATGCGGTCAACGGTGTCTGCTCCGCGGGCTTTAGGACCACGCAGTTGCCGGTAGCAAGCGCAGGGCCGAGCTTCCACGCCGCCATGAGCAGCGGGAAGTTCCACGGGATGATCTGGCCCACCACCCCGATCGGTTCACGGAGGGTGTACGCATGGAAGTTGGCGCCCGGAGCGTACGGCACCGAGATGTCGATGGAGTTGCCCTCGATCTTGGTGGCCCAACCTGCCATGTAATGGAACAGGTCCGCGGCCAGTGGCACGTCCGCAGCTTGGGCTACCGCGAACGGCTTGCCGTTGTCCAGCGTCTCGAGCTGGGCCAGCTCATCGACGTGCTCGAGGATCAGATCACCGATCCGCCAGATCACGCGCCCCCGCTCTGATGGCGTCAGGCGACCCCAAGGCCCGTCCTCGAAGGCCCGCCGGGCGGCCCGGACGGCTCGGTCGATGTCCTCGGCGCCGCCCTCGGCCACCGTGGCCAACGTCTCGCCGGTGGCGGGGTTCGGCGTCTCGAACGTCTTACCGGAAGCCGCGTCCACCCAATCCCCGTCTATAAACAACTGCCGTCTGGTCGCGATGAAGTCATCGACACGCTTGTCCAAGGCAACGCTCATGATTCCCCCTCCCCGCCACTCGGGCGCGGACGAATTCGGATAACCAGACCACAACTGACAGTGATCAGCGACCGGCGTAACACCTGTCCTGTAGTCCTACATGAGACTACTACCGGCACCCCGAAACGCAAGGGGCCGTCAGGCCATCAGGGTCGTTCGTCGACCTCGGTCACGTACTCCCAAGCGTCAACGTGTCCGCTGTGGCGATGAATGACGACGGGGGCTTCATTCGACGTCGATATTTCGCGGGCCCGCGTTTCCGCTGACTCGTCATTCTCGAATTCGCCGGTTTCGACCTCGGTACCATCAGATTGGGAGAACCGGTAGTTCCACAGTTTCCCCAATGACGGTTGCACGTCGCTCATGACGCGACAATACCGATCAGGCTTGACACTACTGGCGCGCGCTCCCTCTAGACTGAAAGGCGTGACCCCCCGTAGCGTCCACCTGGCATCCCGTCCTACCTGATGCTCCAGCCGGAACCCGAACAACCCCAGGCCGGCGAGGAAGCCGAGATCAGGAGCGCCTGATTGCACTGTGCGATCCGGCCGGTTTGGCGCCTGCGCCCAGCCGGCAAGCTCGGCAACCGACAAGTACCTGGCCAGCCTGCCGACAGGAGCCCCCGACGGGTTGTGGCGGCCGAGTTCGACGCGCTCTTCGATGACCACCCCAGGACGTACTAGTCAGGCGCGCTGGTACGGACGCGGCGTGCGCGCTGCGACCGTTGCCGTGCTGCTGTCGGGGTGGGCCGGCCAAGCCGGCCCCGCGTCCGCTCAGTCTGCGACGCCGGAGGTGCTGGCCGTAGGTCAGCAGATGACGCTGACAACGCCAGGGGTGGACTTGCAGAAACCTGCCGACGGGCGCCTGGCCGGCTACGGGTTCGACTCCGACATCGAGGGGGTGGCATTCACCAACCGAGCAGGCGGGCCCAGCGGCCAGCCAGTCGAGGCTGGCCCTGGAGAGCAGCTCGTCGTGATCTCGATCTCCGAGAACAACGTGGACCAGGACCAATCGGACATCTACGCCTATGACAGCAGCGACGCCGAATCGTTCACCCTCGTGGCCGGGCGGACCTCGGTGCCGCTGACGCCCTCGCTGCAGGGATTGTTCGGCGGGCCGGCCACCACCATCTGGGCAGTGGGTATACCCAGGGGCAGCCCGGCCACCTTGACCGCCAGCCGGTCCGGCTTCTCCCAGAGCTTCGACCTGCGCGCCGGCCGTCGGGTGGGTGTGTCCCCGGCGGTCCTGTACCGCGACCCTTCCAACCCGTTCGTGGCCGAGACTCTCAACTCCAGCCGGCACCTGACCGCCACCGGCTCGGTCGCCGATCCGGTGACCCTGACCGTCGCCCCCGACGAGGCGGACTTGGACTACTTCACGCCGAACACCGTGTCTCTCCAACCGCCACCGCCGCCTGGTGAGGGGTGGGTGGTGGTCGACATGGACGAGAGCGCCTCGTTGGCGTCGGACACCCAGGACAACCTGGTCACCTTCAATGGCACTCTGGCCGCCTCCGACGTCGTCCTCGACACCCCCGCCGGACCTATCAACCCGGTTCCGATCAATTCGCCCTTGGATGGCTCGATCTTCGACGGCGATTACGCCTTCGAAGTCCCTGCCACCTTCACCACCGGCACTTTCAAGATCACCATCAATGGGACCGTCTCAGGCAGCGACTACGGGCAGCCGGTCAACTTGGACTTCGACGACCAAACCGCCGAGTTCACCATCGACCTGCCGCCCGTGCCGGCGCCGCTAACCCAGGGCTACCTCGGCGACCAGCCGGCGAACACCAGCCCGTCCGGCTCGAGCGGAACCAGCGTCTCCGTCCGTGGTCATGCCTCGGGGTTGGCGGGTTGGTTGATCGCTCTGATGGTGGCCGCTGGGGTAACGCTCGTGGCGGGCGCCTTGGTGATGGTTTCCCGGCGCCGCCGGCGGTCGGTCACGGAGATCAACGCGGTCGGCGCGGTCAACGGGGACAACGCGGACAACGCGGACAACGCGGACAACGCGGCCAACGGGGAC
>PMHH01000154.1:36638-94959 GCA_003156595.1 Acidimicrobiaceae bacterium | reverse complement strand
CGGCCGACGGCGAAGAGGTGATCAGGAAATGCCTTGCGCTTGGGCGCCAATATCGCATGCAGAGTCTCGTCACCAGCCCAGAAGCGGTATCAGTCCACCTGTTCCAGACTGCGTTCGAGTTGGCTGAGAATCGGCGCTTGATAGTTGGAGGCGGCGAGGTCCACAAGGCCAGGCTGGCCTTCGCTGCGGAGTTGCGGGGCGTTCTGAAGCGTCTGCGGGACATCGAACAACTCGACCGAGCGAAACGGATAGCTCCGCTGCACTCGCTGCCTTCCTCATCTGCAGCGCCCCACCGAGCACCCCCTGCCCTGGACCTCTTCGAGACGAGGATCACCTGATTGACCACCTCCCCCCAGCTCCGGACCCGCACCGAACCGACCCGGATTGCCGCCATCTTCGACTTCGACGGAACCTTGATCGACGGTTATTCAGCCCTCGCCGCGTTGGCCGATCGGGCTCGGCGCGGTGACATAGGCCCGAGTGAAGCCCTGAAACTGGTCGCGTCGGGTGCGAAGGTCGCGATGGGCCAGGCCGGTATCGAAGACTTCATGCGGACAGGTGTACTCGCCCTTCGTGGCCGGCCCGTAGCCGAGCTGGATGACTTCGGCCGGCGACTTACGAGGACCGCGCTCGGAGGCCGTCTGTTCCCCGAAGCCGTCCGTCTGATCGCAAGCCACCAAAAGCGCGGTCACCTGGTGGTTATCGCCAGCTCGGCCCTCTCCTTCCAAGTTGACGGCTTGGCCGAGGAGTTAGGAGTGGACCGTGTGGTCTGCACCCGCCTTGGGGAGCAGGGCGGAGTCTGCACGGGTGAGATCGACGGCGAAGTTCTGTGGGGCGTGGCAAAAGCCAACGCGGTCAGATCGCTGGCGGCCACCGAAGGTATCGACCTCGAGCGCAGCTACAGCTACGCCAACGGAAACGAGGACATCGAGTTCCTCGCGACGGCCGGTCACCCCACCGCGGTAAACCCCGGATCGGAGCTGGAACGAGTGGCGAACGAGCGGTCGTGGGCCATCCAGCGGTTCACAAACCGGCCACGGCCCGGGGCGTCCGACGCAGCTCGCACCGTCGCCGCGTATAGCGGCTTGCTCACCTCGTGCTGCGTCGGGGCCACCGTCGGTCTGCTCAACAGGAGCAGGCGAGATGCCGCCAACCTCACATTCGCGCTGGGAGGCGATCTGAGCCTTTCTCTGGCCGGAGTCCGACTGAAGATCGTCGGTGAGCACAACCTGTGGTCGGCGAGACCAGCAGTCTTCATCTTCAATCACCAGAGCCTCCTCGACGGCTTCATCGCGCTGAAGCTGATCCGGAGCGACTTCACCGGTGTGGCCAAAAAGGAGATGGGCCGGGTCCCGATCCTCGCCCAGTTTGCATGGCTTACAAACGTGGCTCTCGTCGATAGAGCGGACTCCCAAAAAACCAAAGCTACTTTGGAGCCAGTGGTGGAGCGGCTTCGCCAGGGTTACTCGATCGCCATCGCACCCGAAGGAACCCGCTCAGTCACCCCGCGGGTCGGGCGATTCAAGAAAGGGGCCTTTCACCTGGCGATGCAGGGTCGGGTACCGATCGTACCGATTGTCATCCGCAACGCCGGCGACCTCCAGTGGCGTGGTTCGAGACTTATCCAGTCGGGGCAGATCGATGTTGCAGTGTTGCCTCCGATAGGCGTGGAAGAGTGGACTCGTGCCAACTTGGACGACAAAGTGGCTGGCGTCCGGTCCCTCTTCATCGACGCACTCGATGGCTGGGACGCCACAGTGGCGTCGGTAAGGGACCGGTGAGCGCTGGCGCTAACGGGCCAACACGGCGCTGGTCAGCCGATCCAGGTACCGACCTATGACCTTTTCGAGCGCTCCACGAAATGCCGGCAGGTCTTTGCCCTTCACTATTTTTGATCCGGGATTGTCGTATCGGTAGGTGAACTGCAGCACGTTCGGGCTTCCTGGATGGAAGCGGTATTCGCTTTCGGCGTTGACGACGAGGTCGGGCCAGGTGCATCGGTGCGCCGAGGCAAAGACTATGGCGTCGCCCTCCTGCTCTTCTGGTCCGAGTCTCTCCTCGACCTGCATATCGGTCATCGAAGCAGACTTGAGCCGGATTCCGATTGTGTAGTAGAGCGCATTAGGAAGGTTCGCGTCTGGGACCACCCCGGGCCAAAGTTCCCGAGAATCGAGCGACCGGCACCTATCGACCATCGCCCTCAGGTCCGAGTCGAAGGACCTCGAGCAGACGATTGTCTCCACTGCGCCTCCCCTCATGCCTTGGCCCACTTGTGACCAAAAGGACGTATTTCTTTTACTTTATCAGATCTGGTTACGGATTGAATGATGAATTCCACGTTATCAAGTACTAACTCCTGGTACCCAGTAGTGCGGATAGCAGAGGTCCGGGTGCCGAGTAGCTCAAGGCCGACGGTTCATGCTAGCTTAGCAATGATTAACATCCTGTTGCTCGGCTGAGTGGTCTCACCTACGATCCGGGCGGAGGTTTGGAGCTGGATGACTACTGCTGACTACCTGGCTGCCTGGGCGTCGTCAATCTATCTGGCTCGACTGCTGCCCCAGCCGATCCGGACCTTCCGTACTGGCACGGTCGCTGGCGTATCGGCGCTGGCCGCCATGAACGCTCTCATTGCAGACAGCGCCTGGTTGGCATACGGACTGTCGGCTCACATCACCGTCGTCTGGCTCGTCTCCATTCCCGCCGTGGCCACGTCAGCTTGGACGGTGATCCTGTTGAGAAGCGCGGTCGATCGCTTGGATGTGGCCGCGGCCGTCGCTTGGCTCGGTAGCGTCTTGGGGGCCGCTCTGGTCGGCCAGCTCGGAGCGGCCCTCGCCGGGACCGTGATCGTCACGTGCGGTCCACAACTCTCTACCGTGCTTCGCAGCTCAGATCTGGTTGGATTATCAACAGCAACCTGGTGGGCTGCCATTGCTGACGCCCTTACATGGGGTGCTTACGGGTTCTCGATCCGCAATGTCGCCATCGAGAGTTACGGAATCGTCCTCCTTGCGACTGCCGTGACCATCCTCGCGAAGCAATGGTCTGGCGCGTCGGGCCAGCAGTCGGGGTTGCGATCAGTAGGAGCGCGGTAATCCGAGGCTGTGCTGGGCCACGTAGTTGAGGATCATCTCCCGGCTGACCGGAGCAATCCGCAACAGTCGAGCCATCCCCCACATGCTGGCAATGCCATATTCTCGGGACATGCCGTTGCCGCCGTGGGTCTGGATGGCCTGATCGACGCAGCGCAACGCAGCCTCCGCGGCCGCGAATTTGGCCATGTTGGCGGCCTCTCCGGCATCAAGACCAGCATCGTAAAGATGCGCCGCCTTCGTCGTCATGAGCCGGGCTAGCTCGAGATATATCTTGGCTTCCGCCAACGGATGGGCTATCCCCTGGTGGGTGCCGATGGGCACGTCCCAGACCGATCGCCCCCTCGCATACTCGGCGGCTCGGTCCAAGGCATAGCGCCCGATCCCGTTGAGCATCGCCGCGCCGGTAATTCTCTCGGGGTTCAGTCCGGTGAACACCTGGCGAAGGCCCTGGCCGGCCGTGCCGATGAGCCTGTCGTCGCTCACGGCGACGTTGTCAAAGAACAGGGCGTACTGCTTCTCGGGGGCAACGATCTCGGTAGGAATGAGCTGCTTGGAGAGCCCCGGCGCATCGACGTCGACGACGAACAGGGACAACTCACCTCTACCGCGCTCCTCGTCGAAGCCGGTGCGAGCGACGACGAGGATAGCCTCGGCTTCGTCGACGCCCGAGATGTAGGTCTTGGAACCGTTGATGAGCCACGCATCGTCCTTGTGGACCGCCGTGGTGGATACCCGATGCGAGTTCGAGCCTGCATCGGCCTCGGTGATGGCGAAGGCCATCTTCCACCGTCTGCCCGCCTGGCCGACCAATCGGGGAATCCAGACCTGTCGCTGCTCCTCGGTCCCAAATTCACTGACGATGGACCCGCAGATGGCTGGCGACACGATGAGGAGCAGGAGCGGGCATCCAGCAGCTGCGACTTCCTCGCAAACGATTGTCAGTTCCGTGATCCCAGCGCCGCCCCCGCCGAACTCCGCCGGAAGATTGACCGAGGTGAAGCCTCCGTCCGCCAGAGCCTCCCAGAGTTCATGGGCTCTCCCGTCAACCAGCGCGAGCTCCCGGAAGTAGGTGTGCCCGAATTTGTTCGCAAGGTCAGACACGCTCTTGCGGAGCAATTGCTTCTCATCATCTTCCTGATCGATCGTCAAAGTCATCGGATCTCCTTGTCCTCATGGAACCAGCCGCTCGTCGGGGGGCGTCTAGTTGATGGCTCGGTCCATCCCCTTCCAGTGGGCCGCGCGAAGCTCACGTTTCAGTACTTTCATCGCCGCTGACAGTGGCAACGGGTCGGTACGGACTTCCACTGAGCGCGGCACCTTGTAGCCCGCAATACTCCTGCGGGCATGGCTGATGATGTCCGCGTCGGACACCTGCGCTCCCGGCCTGACGACGACGACAGCGTGGACGGCTTCCCCCCATGTCTCGTGGGGCACTCCGATCACGGCCACCTGGAGCACCTCTGGATGGGAAGCGATGGCGTCCTCGACCTCAACGGAGTACACGTTCTCACCGCCGCTGATGATCATGTCCTTGGCCCGGTCGACTAGGAAGAGGAAACCCTCCTCGTCGAGGAAACCGACATCTCCGCTGTGGTACCAACCGTCGCGAAGGGCCTGGGCGGTCTCCTCCGTCCGGTTGAGGTACCCGACCATGAAGTTCCCGCCCCGAGCGCATATCTCGCCTACTGAGCCAGCCTCCAGCACCTGCCCTTCAGGTCCGATCGCAGCTAGCTCCACACCAGGCAAGGGCTGCCCCGCCGAGTTGAGTCGAGCACCCTGGCGATGTTCTTGATCACTCAGGGTGGTGAGTATCGTGCATCCCTCGGTCATCCCGTAACCCTGGATGATCTCGGTCGAGGGCAGCGCGTCCAGCAGACGTTGCAGCAGCGCTCGCGGCATGGGCGAGGCTCCGTACACAATGCGTCTGAGCGAACTAAGCCGTTCGGGTGAGTACTCCGGGTGGTTGAGCAGCATGGAGATCATGGTCGGGACGAGTACGGTGATCCCGATCTGGTAGGACTCGGTCGCGGTCAGCGACGCGCCCGGCTCGAACGCAGGGAGGATGACGCTCGGCACGCCGAACATGGGTGCACCTGCAACTCCGAGCATCGAGGCTCCGTGGAACATAGGCGTCTGGATCAGAAATGGCTGATCCGCGTTCCAGGGAACCCGCATAGCGAAGTGGTACTGGTTGAGAACTTCGGCCCGCTGATCGAGGATCACTCCCTTGGGCTTACCTGTCGTTCCCCCGGTGTAGATAAGGACGGCCGGCCGATCTTCGTCCGGTTCGGCTGGGAGGCGTTCCTCCCCGCTGTCGATGAGCTCGGAATATCGAAGGTCGGCTGGGGCGTCGACGCCGCCGAGCAGCACCACCTGCTCGAGCGATGTTCTATCTCGAATCGAACCGATGACCTCGGCGAACTCAGGACTGACGAAGCAGACCTTCGACTCGCTGTCAGCGAGCACATACGCGAGCTCTTCAGGAGAGAACCTGAGGTTGAGCGGATTGATAACCCCAGCACCGAGCAGCGCCGCGTGCCAGACATCCAGATAGGGAAGGCCGTTCGCCGAGAGCACGGCAATCCGATCCAGCGGACCGATACCCAGTTCCGTGCCCATGGCGTCGGCCAGACGAGATACCTGGCTCAAGTGGCTACCGAACGTGACCCCCTCACCGGACCCGGCATCGGTGAACCCTATGGCATCAGCATTGCGCTCGGCCGCGGGAATCAAACACCGAGAAAACACCAACTCCTTCACCCCAACCCCTCTCCTAGAAGCGCTGTCATCGGCCGATTCACTCGGCGGTCTCGGTCACTGCGGCCAGGACCGCCCCCCGCTCGACCTGATCACCTGTTGCCACGTTGAGTGCGGCGACGGTACCGGTCGCGGGACTGAAGATGGTGTGCTCCATCTTCATTGCCTCCAAGACGAGCAACGGATCACCGCTCTCTACCATTTGACCCACTGCGGCAACTATCCGAACCACTATTCCTGGCATCGGAGCAGTCAGGCCTCCGGGAGCGACAATCTCCTGGACCAACGGGAATCGGTCCCCGATGACAAAGGTTGACGCGCCGAAGCCACTGTCCACCAGTACCTGACCTGCGAGTACCTCCACCCGAAAGCGGCGACGCACGCCGGCCGAAGTGGCGTCGATAGTGGAGGTGGATACCCGATGCACCCTGATGTCGATTGGTTCACTGTCCACGTGGACAGAAAGAGATTGATCCATCCGATCGAGCTCGACCCGGAGCGGCTTTCCATCAAGTACGAAGTCGTACGGCTCCGGCCCGCTTCTGTTGTTGCGCCACGAAGACGGGATAGCAGACTGGACCGGCCGGGCGAGTTGGCTGGAGTGGTCCAAGGCAATCGCCGCTATCGACGCGTGCTGGACGTGGCCTTCCCACAGAGTCAGGGGGTCAGTCAGGCCAGGGACTCTGTCGAGGAAGTCGGTCGTGGTATCGCCGGCCAGAAATTGCTCGCTACGCAATATGCGAGCCAGCAAATCTCGGTTGGTCGCCATCCCGTGGATGCGGGAGCGCTCCAGGCTGTCGGCCAGCAGGTTCGCGGCTTCTTGCCTCGTGTCGCCCCACGCGATGACCTTCGCTACCATGGAGTCGTAGTAAGGCGAAACCTCAGATCCCGATGCGACTCCGGAGTCCACCCGAACTCCTGGGCCACCGACCTCGAACAGACAGAACGTCCCCGAGGAAGGCAGATGCCCGGCCGCCGGGTCCTCGGCGCACAACCGGACCTCGATCGCGTGACCGCGACTCTGGGCGTCGAAGACCTCTCGTCCGAGGAGCTCGCCGGCGGCGATCTTGAACTGCAGGCGAACCAGATCGATGCCGGTGACGGCTTCTGTGACGGGGTGCTCGACCTGCAAACGGGTGTTCATCTCCAAGAAAGCGAAGGTTCCGTCCTCACCAACCACGAACTCGACCGTGCCCACGCCCTCGTAGCTGACAGCCCGGGCCGCCGTCTCTGCCGCTGCGACAAGGCGGGACCGGAGATTTTCGTCGACAGCCGGAGACGGGGACTCCTCGACCAGCTTCTGGTGACGCCGCTGGATCGAGCATTCCCGTTCGAAAAGCGTTGCTACCTGCCCTCTCCTGTCGGCCACGACCTGCACCTCGATGTGCCGGGCCGGCGAAAGAAATCTCTCCACGAATACTGTCGGATCACCGAACGCGGCCTGCGCTTCACGGCGAGCACTCTCCAACGCCAACTGCAACTCGTCGGGTCGACGCACCACGCGCATACCGCGCCCGCCTCCGCCTGCGCTGGCCTTGATGATCGCCGGGAAACCAACGTCAGCGACAGCCGCCAGCAGCGACTCGTCGGCGTCACCGGTCACGGTGACGCCCGTCAGTAACGGCACGTTGTGCGCGGCCATGATTTCCTTGGCGCCGAGCTTGTCGCCCATTTTCTTAATCGCGGCCGGCGGGGGCCCAACGAAGGTAATCCCCATGGCAAGACAGGATTCGGCGAAGTCAGCGTTCTCGGATAGAAATCCGTACCCGGGATGGATCGCATCGGCACCGACGCGCATAGCGGCGTCGAGCAGCAGATCGGCCGCCAGGTAGGTATCTATAGCCTGAGTTCCGCACAACCGCACGGATTCATCGGCCTCCAGCACGTAGAGAGCTGACTCGTCAGCATCGGAATACACAACGGCGGTTCGGATGCCGAGACTCCGGGCACCTCGTATGACCCGGCGGGCAATCTCCCCGCGGTTGGCGATGAGGACTTTACGGATCACGGCTACATTCGGAATACACCGAAACCGCGCCGTCCCTCTACCACGCTGCTGTGGCAGGCCGAAAGGCAGATACCCAGGACCGTCCGGGTGTCAACGGGATCGATGACTCCGTCATCGTAGAGTTTGCCGCTCATGTAGAACGAAAAGGACTCCCTCTCAATCTGCTCCTCGATCTTGGCCGACCTCGTTGCGTTGCGTTCCTCATCGAACTCCCGTCCGGCGGCCTCAGCCGCTTCCCTGGCAACGATCGAAAGCACGCCAGCCAACTGCTGCGGGCCCATGACGGCCGTACGGGAGTTGGGCCACGAAAACAAGAAGCGTGGGTCGTACGCCCGCCCACACATACCATAGTTCCCAGCTCCGTAAGACGCGCCCATGAGCACCGACAGGTGGGGCACCGAGCTGTTCGCGACAGCGTTGATCATCTTCGCCCCGTCCTTGATAATCCCGCCCTGTTCGAAGCTCTTTCCGACGATGTACCCCGTCGTGTTGTGCATGAACAGCAGCGGCGTGTCGACCTGGTTGGACAACTGGATGAACTCAGTCGCCTTCTTGGCCTCCTCGCTGAAGATCACCCCACGCGCGTTAGCGAGCACGCCCACTGGGTATCCGTGCAGCGTCCCCCAGCCGGTCAGCAAGCTCGTCCCGTAGCCAGGCTTGTACTCGTCGAGCTCGGACGAGTCGAGAATCCGGGCGAGCACCTCTTGAGAGTCGAAGGGCACCCGAAGGTCGGCCGAAGCAATCCCGCGAAGCTCACCCGGGTCATACAGCGGAGCTCGGACTGGGCCCGGCTTCGTTCCGAGCTTTCGCCAGTGAAAGGTCGCCACGATCCGCCTTCCGATACGGATGGCATCAAGCTCGTCCCGGGCGAAGTAGTCCGAGAGGCCGGAGGTAAAAGAGTGCATTCGAGCGCCGCCGAGGTCCTCGTCGGTCGCGATCTCGCCAGTAGCCATCTTCACCAAGGGAGGTCCGCCCAGAAACACCTTGGCCTGTTGATCGACCATCACGGTGTAATCACACATCCCCGGGACATAGGCACCACCGGCCGTCGAATTCCCGAACACGAGAGCCACTGTGGGGACTCCCATCGCGGACAGCTGAGTGAGGTCTCTGAAGAGCTGACCGGCCGGAACGAACAGGTCGGCCTGAGTAGGCAGATCTGCGCCTCCCGATTCCACCAGATTGATGACAGGTAGGCGGTTGAGCCTGGCGATGTGCATCGCCCGAAGCATCTTCTTCCAGGTGTACGGATTCGACGTCCCGCCTTTGACCGTGGCGTCGTTTGCGATCACGACACACTCAGTACCCTCGACCACCCCGATGCCGGTCACGACGCTCGCACCGACCACGAACTCGGTGCCCCAAGCGGCAAGCGGCGAGAGTTCCAAGAACGCCGAACCCGGATCGACCAGCAGGTCGACGCGCTCTCGGGCCAGGAGTCTCCCTCGATCCTTATGCCTTTTCGTGTATTCAGCGCCTCCGCCATCGCGAGCCAGCCGTAGCTGTTCCTCGAGCAGCTTTAAGAGGCCGGCGTTATGGGCAAGGTTGGTCTGGTACTCCTCACTCTGTTGATTGACTCGGGACGTCAGGGCTGGCATGGCGGGCCTTTCGAGATCTCATTTGAACTCAAGTAGACCGTCATCAGAATTCCCTCCGGCCGAACCCATCCTGGCTGGTGCTCGGGTTGCAAAAGTTTGTTAATACTAACTCACACTGAAGCTGATGTCGAGATGAACTCATCGCTTCCCTGGGCAGAGTGCTGCCTTCACAGTCCGGCTCCTCGTCCGACACTGCTACGCGCTAGCACCGATGTGGGATGGGGAAGCCAAGCCGGGGTCGGCCAGGAGAGCTTCGATGGCCATCCGGCTCAAGAGCGGGGCCAACTCATATCGTGGTATCGGACTGTGGAACTGGGTCGGCGACTGGATTAGAGCGATGGCGGCGTGGCAGATCGCTCTGAGCTGGTAGTCACTCAGTTCGGCTCGGAGACTACGGATGGCCCGCACCCATTCCTCTGTGTAGAGACGCTGCAAGTAGCGCAGCCTGTGCCTGTCCGCCTCAGGTAGGCACCGGAACTCGGTTCGCCAGGTGACGATGTTCTCGGTTTGGTCATACACGAACTGGATGTGGTGATCGACGATCGCATCGAGCGTCTCGCGAGGGTCGCCCGTCGACGAGACGATGTCGCGGACTTCCTCCAAGTGGGAGGTAACCGCCTCGTCCAGGACGGCGACGAGGAGCGCTTCCTTGCTCGGATAGTGGCGGTAGATCGCCGGGCCCGAGAGGCCGAGCTCTGCGCTGATGTCGTTGATGGTCACCGAGTGGTAGCCGCGAGTGGAGAAGAGCCGAGCTGCGGCCACGATGAACTGGCGCTGGCGGGGACTCTTGGAATCTGAAGCTGCCGATCGCTTAGCCATCCAACCCTCCTCGGGCAGGCTACCATGCGGTCAAGCTAGAAAGTTATGCCGGACTAACATTATCGGCGCAAGGATCCGTGACATCGGGCACTTGTTGTGCTGCCTTTGACAATGTGTTTTCGCTGAGCCAGCTCCTCGTTTCACCCCATGGCGACAAAAGCCACTTCACCGCTGCTAAAGGCGAGGCTGCTCGATTAGTGCGAGCGTCGTGGGTCGTCCCGTCCCGACCGAGCGGAGTGACCACACAGCCTGTTCGCTCTCCGATCTGCACATAAGCATCGCGCTTCCTGCGGTAACCGGCCCTTTGAACCATACGCCGATTGACCCTCCGGTGCGGTCAGACAGGGCATCGGCCATATGGATGATCGTCAACAGGGGCCCCGGGACCAGGACATTCCGGAAGCCGAGAACCTGAGCTTCCTTGATCTTGGTCGTAACGGCGTACTTCGTTCGGCTGGCGTCGCAGAACTCCTGCACGGTGGCATCATCAACGGTCATCGACCGGACCGCCACGAGATCATGAGGGTCGGGCGCTTCAGCCACGATCGGGCTGCCGGCCGACGGAAGCATTGCTTGTGTTAGGCAAACGATTCTCGAGGACGCGACCGCCCGCCCACCCACCTCCGCATGGATGACGAGCTCAAACTCGGTGCGGCCGCCCCGACCTCTGACCCAGGTAGGTTGGATGACCGCCTCGAACGGACCTGAGGGGACCGGTGTTTCCCAGCGAACGTGATGGTAACGCTCGACGCTGTCGGCTGGCATGGCCCCCTCCGCGAGGAGGAAATCAGGAAGGAGCACAAGCGGCCAGACGACGACATCCGAGTTGCGGACCGATCGGCCTAGCCATCGCAGCAACGAGCCGGAATCTATCGGCCCTAGATGGACTCTGGCCGAGGGCAATCCTTCGAAACCGTTCGATGCCTGGCCGCTGTCCCATTCCCCCATCGGCCTGATGCTATCCCCCGAAGCCGACGAAAGGGCGATTGGCATGGTTATTAACAGTCACTAACATCACCGAAGATTCGGCACTTGTCGAGCTATTGTTTGGCTGGCGCGGATGCAGCCCGGTTAGCGACTCGCTTCGAACCCCCCGCCTCTGAAACCCGCTTGGGGACGGACCGGCTCTCCCCGTTCGTGGTACCTCGGTCAGCCGCCGCGTCCGGAGGGGCAACACCGCCGAACATGAGCGCGTGGGTGGCCATACTGGCCAGAAGCGCTGCCAGGTCCTCGCGAGCCAACGCGCTGTGGTACTCAGTCGGCGACTGAAGTAAGGCAATGGTGGCATCGCATATCGCCCGGATCCGGTCATCGTCGAGTTCGGGACGAAGCTTCCGGACTGTGCGCACCCATTCCTCGGTGTACAAACGCTGTAGGTAGCGCAACCGGTGCCTGTCGGCCTCGGGCAGGCTGCGAAACTCGGTCCGCCAGAGGAGGAAGTTCTCTGTCTGATCAAACACGAAATCGATGTGATTCTGGATGATCGCGTCCATGGCTTCGCGAGCGTCGACGATCGAAGACACGAGATCGCGGGCCTGCTCCAACTGCGATGAGATCACGTCGTTGAATACTGCGATCAACAGCGCTTCCTTGCTCTTATAGTGCCGGTAGATCGCTGGGCCCGAAAGGCCTAGCTCCGCGCTGATGTCGTTGATGCCCACTGAGTGATAGCCATGAACAGAGAACAGCCGCGCCGCCGCGGCGATGAACTGCTGCTGCCGTGGTGTTCTGACGTCTTGAAGTGGCGACCGTTTCAACGATGCCTCTGCCAAGGGAAGTACCAACTCGCCACGAGGTACATCGTAACAGGCTCCATGTTTGGCCTCACTAACACAACTGGAACGTGATCTACGATGTCCGCGGTGGCGATCCTCACAATCGTGCGCGCTTTTGATCCGGCCCGCGACCGACTCATCGGGCGCCACCTGGACTGGAGGAGTGCCGACGGAGCCCATGCAGCACGCACTCGCGACAAGAACAGGTCGCCAGGCCGTGAACCCTGTGGACGCAACCCACTATCCAACCCGCAATCCTGGCAACACGGAGCGGAAATGCCGTTACTAGAGGGACTGCGGGTGGACAAACCCGCAGGTCACAGCACTGGAAAACACTCCCTGGACTCCCCCGAAACGGACTCTTAATCCGCAGGTTCCGGGTTCGGACCCTGGCCTCGCAGCCAACGATGCCTATGCGGTTGTCCCGCACTTTGAAAGTCGAGTCGGCCTGATGCGCAGGCAGGGGTTCCTTCGGAACCATAGGTTGCGGGTTCGAGTCCCGCCGCCCATCCGGGTGTAGCTCAAGGGGTAGAGCACTGGACAGTCCTCTGCCGACCGGGTTCCCATGCCGACCCATTCTCCGGTCAGCGGCGAAGGACGGGATTTCTTCGCTGAGTTCCTCTTTTTCCTCGTTACTCATGTTCGTAGAGGTGAGTTCTGCCCCCTTTGGGACGCTCGGAGCGAACGGGGATACCCCGAACCCGCACGAGTCAGCGAGGGCGGAATCGCAACCACCGCGCGCGCACCGTCGCCCGCTGCTTCTCGTCGAAGACGAGTTCCGCATTCACGACGATCTCGGATTCGGAGACCTCCTGCGGCTCAGCTTGCAAGGACAATACGGGGCCTAATGGCGTCGGCCTCAGGAACTTCACCTCGAGACCGGCCGTGATATATGGGACGGGTGCTCCGTGCTCGGCCTTCCAACCGCGCTGATGGGCCTCCCACATGACAACTGCAGCGGTGTGACAGTCGAGTACCGTCGTGATGATCCCGCCGTTGAGGAAGCCGAACCCGTTGTCATGCTCGGGACGCGGAGTGAACGTTGCCACTGTGCGGTCACCGTCGCGATAACTCCGGAGATGGAATCCATCGGGATTGGCGTGTCCGCATCCAAAGCAAGTTAGGTCAGGATAAAGGGACTCTTGGATGCTCAGACGTGGCCCGGATGAGGACACTCTTCCACCTCCGTAAGGCTCGACGCTACTGGCAACAGGTTATGTCCATCGGGGTGGCGGTGGTGGTCAAAGCTGCGACTGAGTGCGAGCACTTCGTGCTGGTGCTAGGCGTGACAGTCAGCGAGCTGATCTGGGCCGGCGGTTGCTGGGATGGTCGGAGGCCACTGGCGAAATACAGGCTTCAGCAACCTCTCGGGCGCCGATGCTGGCCACCTCCTCGAGGTGGTCTGAAGTTGGTGAGTTCGTCGTTCCGCTGGAGGTTTGGCGAGTGCCGAGGTTACACGAGTGGTTATAGGAGCCCGGAAGCGTCGAGACCGATGGTCAGGGCATGCGAGCGCTGGCTCCAAGGCCGATCTCCATCACCTCGCCCGTGACCACGCCGGGTTCCTCGACCAGATACAGCACCGCCCGCGTCACGTCCTCGGGCTGGATCCAGGGTTGGGGGATGGGATTGCTCCGCATGTACCGCCTTATCAACTCGTTTGGTACATCCTCACCTGGCACCGGTTGGACCATGGGTGTCTGGGCGGTGGTAGGACAGACGACGTTGACCGTGATGCCCTCCTTCGCCAGCTCCAGGGCGAGCGACTTCGCCATACCGATCACACCCCACTTCGTGGCGTTGTACGCAGACTGGCCCGGGATGCCCATGCGGCCGCCCATCGAGGAGGTCACGACGATCCGACCCCACCGCTGCTCGCGCATGGGCGGGACGACCGCTCTCAACGTGTGGAACACCCCGGTGAGGTTTGTGTCCACCAACTCCTCCCACGCCTCGTCGCTCACGTCCACTAATGGCCCGGTTGTCACCACGCCCGCGTTGGCAACCGCGATGTCGAGCCGGCCGAACTCCTCCACCGTCTGGCAGACCGCGGCGTCCACCTGATCAGCATCTCGCACATCTACGGAAAGGGCGAGACAGCGGCGACCCTGCTCGGACACCAACTTGGACGTCGCTTCCAGGTCATCGCGCGTGGCCAGCGGATATGTGAGCGTGGACATCGGGCCCGGCAGATCCCACAGCACGATGTCGGCACCCGCGACGGACAGCGCCACCGCATGGGACCGGCCCTGGCCCCGTGCTCCGCCGGTGATGACGGCCACCCGACCGTCCAGTGATGCCAAGGAGGGCACGCTAATACCCATGCCCGGGCCGAGAGCAGCAGCACGAGACCCGCTCATAAGAGAGGGGCGATCTGGGGCAAGCGCAGAACACTCGCTCGATACTCCGGGGACCCCAACCCACAGAACGATCACCCGTGTAACAGCACGTCTGGATCGGACTTGACGGAAGGCATGCCCGGCCCGGCCATTTCAACCGTGACGACCTCTAGCTGCTAACGCGGCGGGCCAGATTCTCGGGCGCCGACAACACGGCAGCGAAGTTCTCCGGAATCCCATAACGAGTGCAGAGCCACTCCGCAGACAGGTAAGTGATCCAGGTCTTTCCGTCCTCGGCCTGCCACACCAGCAACTTGAGCGGAAGGTCCAGAGCGGCGGGTGGTGCGACTTCCATGATCGGGGTACCAGCCCGGGCGTTGCCGAAGACGATGAGACATGTCGGGCGCAACTCGAGACCAGCCTCCTTCGCCTCGGCCGCCTGGTCAATACTGGCGAAGATCTTCGCTCCGGCCCCTTCAATTGCCGCCGAGAGATCGGCCACCGTGATTTCGACACTTCGATGACTCGGTCGATGGACGACGCCATCGACAGGCTTGACCCCGGCAGGGAGCGCATCAGGCGACTGAGCCATCGCTTGAAGCCTACCGACCCACACCCACCCGGATAAATCGTAGAAATCGTTGCAGGATTCATCGATTTGTGCCAAATTAGTTGTCGTGAGGTTGGGGGAGGCGTTTCGACGTTGGCGCAGCTCCGCCGCGGTGGCAAGAGTCGCGGTGGCGCTCATGTCGGTGGCATTGGTCGGCGCGGGGTGCGGCAGCCGAGAACCGTATTCGAAGCTGCTCAGCGCCCAGGCGGGAACACCAACCCTACAAGCCGTCGGGAGCGACGGGCAGAGCGTTTCGGGCGCGGCTCAGGGTGACCAACCCGTCACCTACCAAGCGGGAGGAGGGAAGTCCGTAGCGGGAGGAGCGACGTCCGAACCCGGAGGAGCGACGTCCGAACCGGGAGGAGCGACGTCCCAACCGGGAGGAGCGACATCCCAACCGGGAGGAGCGCACCCATCGTCCACTTCGTCGGGCAACGCAGCCGGCGCCAGCCCGACTACCGCACCGTCGGTGAGCGGCGGTGGCCAGTCCGTTTCGACCGGATCTGGTCACGTGACCGCCTCCCCCTCGTGCAGCTACCCCCAGCCCACCATCACCATCGGCAGCGTCGGGGAACAGTCGGGCATAGCCGGGGCGGCGGTCGCTGATGGTCCCCGTGCCGTGGCCGCATGGGTGGCCTACATCAACGCTCACGGCGGGGTGGCCTGCCATCCCCTCAAGTACATCGTGGCCGACGACGGCGGAAGCCCTGCCGAGAACGAGGCCTTGACCGAGCAACTGGTCGACCAGGACCATGTTGTCGCCTTCGTGCAGAACGATGCCCCGCTCGCGGCCGTCGGCAGCGAGTCGTTCCTCGCCTCGCAGGACATCCCGGTCATTGGCAGCGAGGGAGCCGAGCAGTTCTACTACGACCACCCGAACTTCTTCCCGGAGTCGGCGAGTGGCAACGCCCTGGTGTACTCGGTCTTCGCCGGGATGGCCCAGGCTCTGACGCCGAGCCAACGGGCGCACGTCGGGGTGCTCTCGTGCATCGAGGCGGCGGAATGCTCCGTCTACGGCCAGCAGGCCCCAGCCGACACCAAGGAGTTGGGACTGACCCTCGCCTACAACGGCACCGGCTCGTTGAGCTCGCCCAACTTCACGGCCCAGTGCCAGGCTGCCAGGAGCGCCGGGGTCACGGCCTTCCTGCTCGTCCTGGATCCCGACAGCATCCACCGGGCGGCGTCGTCCTGTGCTGGCATCGACTACCACCCGCAACTGGTGACCGCCGGCCAGACGACTACGCCCGACATGTCGAGCGATCCCAACCTCAACGGCCTCGACACCGAGCTCGGCTACGCCCCGTGGACCGCCACCAACATCCCGGAGGTGGCCACGTTCCAACAGGTGATGAGCGAGTACGGGGCCGGCGTCCAGTTGGACGGATCGTCGATCCAGGGTTGGGTCAGCGCCCAGATGTTCCTGGCCGGCACCTCCAAACTGCCGGCCGGGAATGTCAGCAGTGCCCAAATCCTGGCCGGGATGGACAGCATCAAGAACAACGACCTGGGCGGGCTCACCAACGCCCTCACCTTCACTGCCGGCCAGGACGCTCCGGTGGGGATCTGCTGGTTCGAGGTCAAGCTGGACCACGGTTCCTTCTCCAGCCCGAATGACGGTCTGCGGACGTGCCAGGCGTGAGGTGTCTGGCCCGCCGGCGTGCGCTGCGGTGGGCGGCACCGATCGGGGCCGGAGCGATCGCCGTGCTGCTGATGCCCGTTTCGGCCACAGCTCAGGGCGAGCTGACGTCCTTCTCAGGTTCTTCCGACGGCTTCGGCGTCAACCTGACTGTCACGGTGCCAGGGGCGCCGATAACGAATTCGCCGGTGGACAGCGGCGGACCGACGGCTCAAGCCGACCTGACGTCATTTGGCACCAGCGAGGGATACGCGGCCTTCCCCGACCCGGGCCAGACCGTCATTTCCCTTCCCGGTCTGGCGGCAGGGCTGCTTGGTACCGGACTGGCGGGCCTGCCCCCGGTGAGCCTCCCCCAGCTGCCATCGTATCCGTTCTTCGTTCAGTCCGAGGCCGGCACCGAACCCAGCGACCAGCTCGGCGCCGGCCCGTATGGGCTCAGTGCTACCAGCAACGCCTCCGCGAGCGACGCGTCTGCCAATGGTGGTCTACAGGATGATCTCACCGGCGACGCCGCCCTGATCACGTCCGACGCCAGCGTGGCCGTCCAGTCCGACGGCAGCGTGGTGGCCCGAGCTACCTCGGAGATCCAGGGCCTGACGGTGGGGCCGCTCACCGTCGGAGAGGTGCTCTCCACCGCGACCGAGACGGCCTCAGCCGCCGGCGCGCTCACCCCGTCGACGAACCTGGTCCTTTCCGGGTTGCAAGTTGGAGGTCTGCCGGTATCGCTGTCGACGGCCGGGCTCGACCTGCCGGGGCCAAGCCTACCGTTGCCGCTCAACTCCATCCTCGGGTCGCTTCTGACCAGATATGGCCTGACCGCCACCGTGGTCGCAGCCCAGAACTACAAAGGTGAGGTGGTGGCGCCGGCTGTCGAGTTGACCGGTCCGGTCAACGACCTCGGCCTCGGCACCGGTGCGGGCACGTTCACCCTGACGCTCGGCGGAGCGGAGGCGGCCATGCAAGTCGGGGTCGCTCCGCCCGCTGCGCCTCCGGCTTCCGGCACCACTTCGAGTCCGGCGTCTTCGTCTGGTTCGCCAGCCGCGACCACCGTGCCGGGTCGGGCTACCGGCGCCACCGCCACTTCGGTCGCCACCACTACAGCTGCGGCGTCGGTCGCCCCTGGAACCTCGGCTGTACCCGCGGTTGCGGGTGCCGCGTCGACCCCCACGACGGAGCCGGATGATCTGATGCAGTCGTCGGCGCCCGCACCGACGCGGCGGTCGCTGGCCGTCGTGTCGGACCCGCTCGGCTTCGATATCCGGAGCGTGTATCTCGTGTTCGCCGGCGCCGCGATGGTTTCTCTGCTGGCAGCTCAGTTGGTGCGCACCCTAGGAGTGAGGGGACCATGGACATCGTCAAGTGGTTGAGAAACCAATGGGACCGAGCGGCGGCCATCGCCGCGGTCGGGTTCGGCGTCGTGGCCCTGATTCTCGGGTATCTGGGCGTAAGCCGTTCGACCCTCGCCACTCAGCAGATCCCGTACCTGGCGTCGGGCGGCTTGGCTGGCCTCTTCGCCCTGGGGTTGGGTGCCACGCTTTGGCTCTCGGCCGACCTGCGCGACGAATGGCGGAAGCTGGACCTGATCCACAAGGACATCCGCTTGCGCCAGGTCTCCGCGACCAACGGCAGCGGACTGATTGCCGCGTCGAAGCCGCGGGCCCACCGGACGCGGACCGCAGTCGATGGATGAGCTGGATCCCGAGGTCCTGAGCCGGCGCCAGCAGGCGATGTGGCATCCCTGGAAGGCGGATGACATGACGCGGGGCCTTCTCGGCCAACTGGTCGGGTTGGCGATGATGGCGGCTTCGTGGTCTGAGATGAGCAGTCAGGTGACTGTCCGCGGTGAGCTCACCTGGCTCAACCTGGGGGTTGTCGGGCTCCTCGTGTGTGGCGTCAGCAATACCATATGGTTGTTGCAGGGCCGCCGCAACGTCGGCACCGCCCGGGTGTTGGTACTGCCCGACCCTCAGCCACGGAACGACGCAGCGGCGGTGGCCGGCCCGGATGCCCGAGTGGTCGTGAAGGCGCCCGGCGTCACCATGTACCACCGGCCGGGTTGCCCACTCATCGCCGGGAAGCCGACCGTAGCCCGCGGGGCCCGCCATGGCCGCGTGCCCTGCCAGGTCTGCCAGGCGTGAGCGCTCTGCTTCCGTTCCTGGTGGTCGGGGTCGTGACCGGCTCACTGTACGGGCTGGCCGGAGTGGGGCTGGTGTTGACCTACCGGACCTCAGGCGTGTTCAACTTCGGGCACGGGGCCCTCGCCGCGGCCGCGGCCTTCGTCTTTTACGACCTTCACGTCAGCCACGGCTGGCCCTGGCCGGTGGCCGCGTTAGTGGTGCTGGGATTGTTCGCGGCAGTCGGCGCCTTCGTGCTCGAACCGTTGACCCGCGCAGTCATGAACGCCCCCGCCAGCCTGATCGTGACCTTGACCGTCGGTCTGTTTCTGGCCGTCGACGGACTGCTCTTGGTGGTGTACGGCGACGTGACCCGACCCTTCCCGCCGTTCCTTCCCCAGAGCGGGTTCAGCCTCGACGGGGTCTTGATCACCTGGGGCGACGTCATCTCGTCCGCTCTGGTCCTCGTCCTGTCCTTCGGCCTGTATTTGTTCTTGCGCCTCCACCGCCTCGGTGTGGCCATGCGAGCCGTGGTGGATGTGCCCACTCTGGTGGGCCTGACCGGTGAGCGGCCCAGATGGGTGCGGTCGGCCGCCTGGTGCCTGGGCTCGGTGTTCGCGGCATTGTCCGGCATGCTGCTCGGTCCGACCCTAGGTCTCGACGCCACCTTGCTCACCCTGCTCGTCATCCAGGCCTTCGGGGCTTGCGCCATCGGGCTGTTCTCGAGCCTGCCCCTGACCTACTTCGGCGGGATCCTGGTAGGCGTCATCGCGTCAGTAGCCACCAAGTACGCCACCCACGGCCCCATCGGTGGTCTTCCCCCCAGCATCCCGTTCCTGGTTCTCATCGCGGTTCTCCTCGCGGTCCCAGCCAGGCGGCTACCCGGCGGTCCGGCGGTGGTGCGCGGCATCGCCCAACCGGCGCGTCCTGTCAACCGCCAGCACGCCATCCTTTTTGGTGTACCTGCCGCCGTCCTGCTGATCGCGCTCCCGCATCTGGTGGGCGCCTACCTGCCGGTATGGACCGCCGCCCTGACCTATGTGGTCATCTTCGCTTCGCTCGGGTTGCTGGTCTGGACCTCGGGACAGATCTCGCTGTGCCAGATGGCGTTTGTGGCGATCGGCTCGACGACCATGGGCCACTTGACCTCGGACGGGGTGCCATGGTTAGTGGCGCTGGTCCTGGCCGGCCTGGCCACTGTCCCGGTGGGAGCTCTCATTGTCATTCCCGCCATTCGGATGTCGGGTATCTACCTGGCCTTGGCCACGCTCGGGTTCGGGGTCCTCATGCAGGACGTGATATTCCCGTCCTTCCTCATGTTCGGTGGCGGGCTCACCGTCAACGCGACCCGGCCCCGGCTTTGGTTCGTCCACGGAGCCAACGACACCTGGTTCTTCTATGTATGCCTGGCCGTGGCTGCCGTGTGCTGCGCGGCCATGGTCGGCGTGCAGCGGAGTCGCCTGGGACGATTACTGCGCGGCCTGTCCGAAACGCCCACCATGCTCGTTACCAACGGACTCGAGGTGAACATCACTCGGCTCATCGTCTTCTGCGTGTCGTCCTTCTTCGCCGGGATCGGCGGGGCNNCGCAGTTCTCCGCGGCCAGTGGCTCCGCCTACGGGCCGGTCCAGTCGCTCGTCCTGATCGCCGTCCTGGTCATCTGCGGCACCCGGCTGTTTCGGTCCAGCGCGCTGGCCGCCGTGCTCATTGCCGTGGGGCCCGGGTACCTCACCCGGTTTACCAGCGACCAGCAGACCTTGCTCTTCGGGGTGGCAGCCATGATCGCTTCCTTGGTGCTGGCGTCGTGGTCTGGTCTCGCCGCCTGGGTGGGTCGGTTGGCAGCCGAGTCGTCTTGGCGATCGCAATCGAGCCCCCTTGGGTCGCGGCTTGGTAGCCACGGATGAAAGGGGCGCCGCCTCGACTCAACGATGGATTGGCCGTAGACAACCTCTCGGTCGAATACCAGGGGGTCCCCGCGGCGTCGGGCGTCGAACTGGCGGCTCCGGTTGGTTGCATCACCGGTCTGATCGGGCCCAACGGAGCGGGCAAAACTACGGTCTTCAACGCCATCAGCGGCCTCGTCCGCCCGAGGTCTGGATCCATCCGGCTTTTCGGGGTGGACGCCACCCACTTTTCTGCGAGTCGGCGGGCCCGCTTGGGCTTGGGCCGCACCTTTCAGATCGTAGAGGTGTGTGACCAGATGACCGTTCGGGAGAACGTGGCTCTCGGACTCGAGGCTCGGTTGGTCGGCCGCAACGCCGTGCGTCATCTGAGAGCTGGCCGAGTCGAACGACGTGCGGTGGTGGAGAACACTCTTCGGGCTCTGGAGATGTGCGGGATCGTCGATCTGGCTGCCCAGACCGTGGCCGCCCTCAGTACGGGGCAACGGCGCCTGGTCGAGTTGGCCCGGGTCGTCGCCTGCGGCTTCCGCCTGTTGCTCCTGGACGAGCCGACCAGCGGCCTAGATAGCGGGGAGAGTCACCAGATGGGTGAGATCCTGGCCCAGATCGTGGCCGATCAGGGAGTCGGGGTGCTGCTGGTCGAGCACGACATGCAGTTGGTCATGAGCATCTGCTCCTACCTGTATGTGCTGGACTTCGGCCAGCCGATCTTCGAGGGGACGCCGCGCCAGGTGCAGGCCAGTCCGGAAGTCCGCAGCGCGTACTTGGGGGTGCAGGCGTGAGGTTGGACCTGGACGAGGTGACCGCCGCCTACGGCTCCACGGTCGTCCTGAGGGACATCTCGCTGTCGGTGCCCGAAGGCCAGGTGGTGGCCCTGTTGGGGGCCAATGGCGCCGGCAAGACCTCATTGCTGAAGATCGTTTCGGGCCTGCTCCGACCTCGACGCGGGCGGGTCCTGATCGACGGAGAAGAACTGTCCACGGTGCCGTCCGATGCTCGAGCCAGGCTCGGCGTCTGCCACATAACCGAAGGCCGCAGCATCTTCCCTCACCTAACAGTGGGGGACAACATCAGGCTGTTCGCCCCCAAGCGGGCCAGTCCAGGCGCGGTCGAGGGGGCTCTCGACCGCTTCCCTGCCCTGCGCCCCTGCTTGCCCAGGCCCGCCGGCTCCCTCAGCGGTGGGCAGCAGCAGATGTTGGCGTTGGTACGGGCCTACCTGAGTGAAGCACCGCTGGTGCTGTTCGACGAGATATCGATGGGCCTGGCCCCGGTGGTGGTCGATGAGATCTTCGAGTTCCTGGCCGGCCTGCGACGCGCCGGTCGCAGCCTGCTGGTGGTGGAGCAGTACATACCGAAGGCGCTGGCTCTGGCCGACGTGGTCTACATCCTGGCCAAAGGCCGCCTCGTCTACGCCGGAGAACCCGCGGAGCTCAGCGGTTCCGCGGAGATCATGGATCACTACTTCAACGCAGCAGAAAGCCGGCGTCCACGGGAAGGGATATCCCGGTAACGAACCGGGCCTCGTCGGACGCCAACCAGGCCACGGCGTCGGATATGTCCGACGGCTCTACCCACGGGGTCGGCAGGGAGTGGACGTACCGGAAACCGCTCATGGCGTCGTCCCGGGTGGCATGATCGAGCCCGGGCCGGAACAGGTTGTAGGTGGCTTCGTTGTGGAGCATCTCGGTGTTCACCGATGTCGGGTGCACGCAGTTGACCCGGATTCGCTCGGCCGCCAGTTCGGTCGCGAAGACCTTCATCAGACCTACCACTCCGTGCTTGGCCGCGGTGTAGTGGGCGGTGTGCGCCAGCCCTTTCAGCCCGGCCATGGAGCTGGTGATGATTATCGACCCACCCTGGCGGGCGGCGATCATGTGAGGGACGCAGGCCTTGAGGGTGTGCCACACCCCGGTCAGGTTGACGGCGATCATGTCCGTCCACGCTTGTTCGCTGAGTTCATGGCCCGGTCCATACGAGACGATCCCGGCGTTGGCGCACACCACATCCAACCGGCCGAAGAGTTC
The DNA here is from genome assembly GCA_003156595.1 of Acidimicrobiaceae bacterium. Lineage (GTDB taxonomy): Bacteria > Actinomycetota > Acidimicrobiia > Acidimicrobiales > Palsa-688 > PALSA-693. The sequence goes on along the minus strand of PMHH01000154.1, from coordinate 72,286 downwards.
TGAGGCCTCGGCGGCTACCTCTTTTAGCCCTTCGAGATCACGGACATCAGCCCGTTGGCTGAGGATGCGGCGGCCGGTCGCGCTGACGAGCCGCGCCGTCTCCTCGAGGTCGGCCTTGGTCGCGAGGGGATAGGGCACGGTCCCAATATCCTCCAGGGCGTCGACGGCCACGATGTCGGCCCCCTCCTCGGCCAGCCGGACCGCGTGCGATCGGCCTTGGCCTCGCGCCGCGCCAGTGATCAGAGCTACCTTGCCGGCGAGCCGGTTCATGTGGGGATCCCCTTCAGCACGCGGGCGAGGGCAGGACGATCCACCTTGCCGTTGGGCACTCGGGGCAGCGCGTCCACGATCAGAAGGCGGCGGGGACGCTTATACGGCGCCAGCCGACCGGCGACCCGGGCCAGGATGGCTTCCGCCTGATCGCTGGCCTCGGCCACCGCGACCGGTACCTCGCCGAGCCGGTCGTCGGGAACGCCCAGCACCGCCACATCCCGCACCGCCTCATCGACGGCGATGGCCGCCTCTACCTCTTCGGGAACGATGTTGAACCCCCCACAGATGATGATGTTCTTGAGCCTGCCGGTCACGTACAGGTACCCGTCGTCGTCCAGCCGTCCGGTGTCGCCGGTGTGAAGCCACCCGTCGCGGTCAACCGGGCTGACCTCGCCGCCGAGGTATCCCGCGGTCACCGAAGGGGTGCGGACCAGGATCTCCTCGTCGGCTCCGATCCGGATCTCCACCCCGGGCAGCGCCTTGCCTACCGAATCGGGGCGCCGCCTGCCGGCGAGGACATCTTTGACTGGTTCTACGGCGACGCCGCCGAACGCTTCGGTTTGCCCGTAGGCCTGGAGGACGGGCACTCCGAAGCGGACTTCGAACTCCTCTCGAAGCGACGTCGTCAAGGGCGCGGTACCCGACGACACGTAACGCACAGATCCCAGGTCGGCGCCGACTGGTAGGGCGTCGAGCAGCATGCGGATCATGGTCGGGTTGATGGTGAGGTTGTCGATGCGGTGGCGAGTGATGGCCCGATGGCAGGCGAGTGGGTCGAACTTGCGCAACAGTACGAAGGGCCGGCCCACATAGAGAGCGAACAGGATCCGGACCACGCCGGCGGTGTGGGACACCGGGTTGGCGATCAGATTCGGGGGCTTGCCGTCGCTCGAGATCGGTGTGGGCCGGGTGTCGCTCCGGAAGGCCGACACCGTCGCCGCCAGGTTGGACCAGCCGCTGCCGTGGGTGAGCAGGACGCCTTTCGGTTCGCCCGTCGATCCGGAGGTGAGAAGGACCAGGGCCTCATCGCCATCGTCTACGGCCGGGACTGAATGCGGCTCGTCGGTCGTCGCGGCGTCTCTCGGCAACCGGGGAACCACCAGCGTTGGGACGCTTCCGGTCGGCGCCTGGCTTTCGACGCCTTGAATGAGGGCGCCGACACCCATCGATCTCACAATTTGGTCGACGTCAGCGCCGGGAGCCGCCGGGTGCACCACCACCGCGGACCCACCCTGAAGCCACACCGCGGTCAGGGCGGCCAGGAACCTCTCGTCGTTGCCCAGCCGTACGATCACCCGGCCGGGACGATCAGGCAGGTGGCGGGAGATTTGGGTCGCCGCGGCGGCTATGGATCCGACGGTCCACGGCCCTTCCTCCTCAACGAACGTCAGTGGGAAGTCCGGTCGCTCGGCGGCCCGCCACCACAGCAGTTTGGACAGCGAACCGGTCGAGGCCATCTCGGTCACGATCCCGCCCACGGACCTTCTTCCGGCACGACCATTCCGTCGAGCAAACCGTGGTCTTCCGGCGGGATCGGGAAGTGAGGCAGGCCGAAAGCGCGCGACGGCAACCGGACCCGCAGCGTTCCGATAGCTGTTTGCTCGTCGCGTTGGTTGGTGCAGGCGACCTCGATTACGACCTCGGGCCAGCCCGGGGCCCGGTCGATGTCGACGATGGAGCCAGTGATCCGGGTGAGGTCGCCGATGGTGTTGAAACCTTTGATGCGGTCGTCGACCGCGACCAGGAGGGCGTCGTCGCCCATCCAATCGGTGACCATCTGCATGATCCACGCGTTGCGAAGCATGCCGTAGTCGTAGGCGCGCGGCGCGCCCACCGACTGGGCAAAGCCGTCGTCCCAGTGAACCCGCATGGCCGAGTCCCAGGCTCCCAACTCGTTCTTGGCGTAGAAGCCGGCCATGCGCTGGCGGTTCTTCCAGTTGAGCCGGTAAGGGAATATCTCGTGCCGCCCGTTGCCCATCAGCCAGGCGATCACGTCGCCGACCACCATCGGACCCCGGTATCGGATACCCAGGTCGGCGTCGGCTCCGTCGAGGGCTTCTAGGTCCTCCAGGTATCTCGGTTCGGCGCCGCGTATCCGCTCTGCGGCGTAGTGTCGGTCGACGAGGGCGAGCTCGTCGTCTGTATAGCGGTGCTGCTCGCGGGCCGCGTGAAGGGTGTCCCGCTTCGCCGCGGTGTCGCGCTCGGTGTGCACGAAGTCGGCGTCCCAGATAGCGATGAGCTCGCCCCGCTCATTCCAGTACACCCGCCGGCGCACGGAGACCGCGGATCGCCCCCCGAAACGGGAGCTTTCCTTCATCTGTACCTCGACGTAGAAGCGCCGGACCCAGATCCGGTCACCTTCGTGCACGGTGTTGAAGTACCGGGTGTGGTCACCGGCCCAGAACATGTGCACCCCGGACAGGGCCCCGCGGCCCCGGCCTCGTAGCTCGGGGGCGTCAGGTAAGTGCGGGGTGAGGCCGGCACCCTCCAAGAATCCGGGTGGGGCGATGACGCCCCCCCACCGGGTGGAGGCGGCGTAGACGGGATCTGTGTACAGCGGGTTGTCGTCACCGAACCCGTAGGCGTAATGCCTGATGCCGTCCCGAGTGGCCTCCTCGTTCCACGTCGTCCACCGGTTGTAGGGCCAGTCCACGCCGACCTTCTCCCGGAAACGCTCCACCTCGGCTTCGGTGAGCCGGCCCCGTTCGCTTTTCTGCTCCAGATTCATTTCGTTCTAATCGTTGCATGATTCGCCTATATCTGGCAAGATGTTTTTTGTGGCTCTTCAAGCGCATATGAAGTTGATCTCCACCGACGACCACGTGATCGAACACCCGAGGGTGTGGGAGGACAGATTGCCCCGGGCCGACCTAGAGGTCGGTCCTCGGATTATCGAGATGGTGCCGGCGGGAGCCCCCGAGGGAAGCCGACCGGGCCACGTATGGCTGTACGAGAAGCGCCAGTATCCTCAGATCGCCTTGAACGCGGTGGCCGGGCGCAAGCCCGAAGAGTTCGGACTCGAACCGAATCGCTTCGACGAGATCCTGCCCGGATGTTACGACCCGAAGGCCCGCGTCGACGACATGGATGCGGACGGGGTGCAGGCCCAGCTGTGCTTTCCCTCGTTCCCGAAGTTCGCCGGCACGGTGTTTCTCGGCGCCGAAGACAAACAGTTGGCGGGGAGATGCGTGCGGGCGTACAACGACTTCATCCTCGACGAGTGGTGTGCGTTCGCGCCGGACCGCCTGATCCCTTTGGTCATCGTGCCGCTGTGGGACCCCCACCTGGCTGCCGCCGAGATCGAAAGGTGTGCGGCCAAGGGCGCCAAGGCCGTGTCCTTCCCGGAGGCCACTACCACCCTCGGCTTACCCTCGTTCCACACCGAGCACTGGGATCCGGTTTTCGCCGCCGCCGAGGAGACTGGGCTGCCGTTGTGCATGCACTTCGGGAGCTCCGGAAAGCCGCCGGCGACCGCCGCCGACGCCCCTCTCGCCGTAACCATATCCCTGTACGGGTGCAACTCGATGTATGCCACCGCCGACCTGCTCTTCTCGCGGGTGTTCCACAAGTTCCAACGTCTGAAGGTGGCCTTGGCCGAAGGGGGGATCGGATGGGTGCCCTATATGCTCGAACGAATCGACTACACGTGGGAGCGTCACCGCTTCTACACGGGAGTGGACATCGATACCCGTCCGTCCGATCTGTTCCGGCGCAACATGTGGGGTTGCTTCATCGACGACGTAAGCGGGCTCAGCCAGCGGTACACCATCGGGGTGGAACGGATTACGTGGGAGAGCGATTATCCGCATTCGGACTCCAACTGGCCCAACAGCAGGAAGCGGGCCACTGAGGTCCTGGCCGATGTCCCCGACGACGAGGTGCACCAGATAGTGGAGCTCAATGCCAGGGAGCTACTCGGTTTTACCGCTGACCTCGATCTGGTTTCGGGTCGTGGATGAGCGCCGTACCGGCTCACGTCCCGGCTGACCTGGTTCGCCCGTTCGATTACCACCAGGACCCGGACTTCCTCTCTGATCCCCACCTGGCCTTCGAGCGGATCCGCGACCAGCGGGTCTTCTTCTCTCCGCGCTACGGCGGGTACTGGGTTCTGACCCGGGCCGAGGACATACGCCTGGCGTTCCAGCAGCCGGACATCTTCTCCAGCCGGGAATTCTCCATTCCAACCGGGATATACCCCAGGGTGCTCCGGCCCCTGTCGCTGGACCCTCCGGATCACGGCACCTACCGCCAACCGCTGGCGCCTCTGTTCGCGCCGAACTCGGTAGCACGGAGGGAAAAGGAGTTGCGGGGAGTATGCGCGGATCTGGTCGAAGGCTTCGCCGGCGACGGAAAGGTCGACCTGGTCGCGGGGCTCGCCCGCCCCTTCCCGACCACGGTGTTCGTGTCGATACTTGGCCTACCCGTCGCCGAGGCGCCCGTCTTCGAGCAGTGGAACCACGACTTGCTGCACGCCTACGACGAGCCAGAGCGACGGCAGCAGGCGGCCAAGAACATCCTCTCCTATCTCGACGACCTGGTCGGGCGACGGATGGCCGAGGGACCTCTGGCGGGCGAGGACCTGTTTTCAGTCCTGCTGAAGGCCAAGGTGTCGGGCCGGGCCCTCACCCACGACGAGCTGCTCGACTATGCATTCATGCTGTTCATCGCCGGCCTGGACACCGTGACCGCCAGTTTGGGATTCAGCTTGCACTGCCTGGCTACCCGCCCCGACCTGCAGGTCCAGCTGGCCAGTGGTCAATCCCTGGTTTCGGCCGCGGTCGAGGAGTTCTTGCGTGCATACTCGATCATCAACACCGCCCGCGTCGTGACCCAAGACGCCAGCTTTGCTGGCGTCGAGATGCGGGCAGGCGACCGGGTGCTGTTGTCCACCCCCCTGGCGGGACGCGATCCCTATGAGGTCGACCAGGCGGACCAGATCGTGCTGGACCGCCAGGTCAACCGTCACCTGGCGTTCGGCGCCGGTCCCCACCGTTGCCTCGGGTCCCACCTGGCCCGCCTCGAACTGCGGATCGCGCTGGAGGAGCTGCTTCGGCGGGTCAGGGCGTTCCGCCTTCAGGACGGCGCCGAGGTCGTGCGCCATGGCGGGGGAGCACTCGGTATCGACCAGCTTCCCGTCTGCTGGCAGACCTGATGCGTGCCGCGCCTTCACCGCTTGAAGGCGCCCACGCCTTGGTAACCGGAGCGTCGCGAGGTATCGGCCGGGCCATCGCCTTGGAGATGGCCCGCCGGGGGACGCGCGTGACGGTCGTGGCTCGGCCATCGGACGACCTGACCTCCTTGGCGGCCCAGATCGAGGCCCTGGCCATTCCGGCCGATCTGGCTGAGCCTTCGGAGGTCGACGGGCTGATCGCCCGGGTAGAAGCGGAAGGCGGCGCCGTCGACTTCCTGGTCAACAACGCCGGGGTGGCCTTGGTGGACCGGCTGGTCGACCAGCCGGCGGCCGGGATCCGGACCAGCTTCGCGGTCAACTGCGTAGCCCCAATCGAATTGTGCCGGCAGGCCGTACCGGGCATGGTCGGGCGCGGCAGGGGCCGCATCGCCAACATCTCGTCGCTCGCGGCCATCACCGCGTTCCCGACGCTTTCCACCTACGGAGCCACCAAAGCCGCGCTGGTCCAGTTCTCGGCCGCCTTGCAGCGGGAACTACGCCGTACTCCGGTGCGGGTGACCATCGTGCAGCTCGGCGAAGTGGCCGGGACCAACATGATGGAGCAGGCCCGCCGGTCGCCGACCATCGCCGCCGTGTCGCGCCGCCTGGCTCGCACCCGGGCGTTGCCGGAGATCACGCCTGAGTTGGTAGCCCGCAAGGTGGTCGACGCCATGGTCGAAGGCCGGTCTCATCAGGTGGTCCCGGCCCGGGTCGGCGGCCTGCACCTGGTGCGTGAGTTGCCGAGCCGGCTCAACGACGCCTTACTGACCGGCATCGACTGACCGGCCCCGACCACCAGCCTCGACTACGTCCGTCCGACCAGCTGGAAGTCGCCGATCACCTCGACTTCGTGCGCCAGTCGCAAATCCAGCTGGGCCTCGACTTCCGGCCGGAGCTCGGAGTCGGTCGGCACGTCTTCGAGCAGGCACGACAGGACTTCACTGGCCAACGAGTAGCGCGCCGCGACGTCGGACAGGTGCAACGACCCGCCTGGCGCACCCCGCAGGTTTGCCAGGGCAGCAGCCACCCGCTCGGCGCGGGGGTTGGCGTCGACCAGGCGCGCCGCTATCGCTTCGATGGCCGCGGTCTCCTCTACTAGCCAGGCGATCTCGTGCTCGACGCGGACGGCCAGGGTCGACAGGATCTGCTGGATCATCTGCATGCCGGCTTCGCCGGCGGGGTCCGCGAGAGCTGGTGCGATGTGGTCGGACAGTTCCTGCTGCAACACCTCGATGATCCGCGCGCTGCTTGGTTGGGTGATCACGCCATGACCTCCGACATGGCGGCCTCCATGGCCCGGACCCCTTCGCGCCACATGCGGTGGGTAAACGGCATGGCCGAGACCAGGTAGGCCGAAGCGAGCAGATGGTTCTGGCCGTCGGCCATGGCCGCCATGCCCTGCAACATTCCGCCCAGCGCCTTGTAACCGGCCAGGATGGCGAACCAGGCGATGGTCAAGGGGTTGACCACTTCCTCACTCAACCCGGTCACCTCCCGGTACACCTTGGTGAAGCCGGCCGGGTTGGCTCCGATCAGGTCGGGCGGCATGAACGCCGCGCATTGTTGCGCCCACCCCAGGTCCACCCGGGGATCGCCGATGTGGGCGTACTCCCAGTCGACGATCCGCAACTCGCCACCGGCGTCGAGCATCACGTTGCTCGATTGGAACTCGCCGTGGACCAGGGTCAGGGGCGCCGGCGGGGGCCGGTGCTTATCGAGCCACGCCGCGACCCAGCGGATGAACGGCATGCGCTCGGCGTGCTCGGCCTCGACTCGCCGCCAGCCGGAGATGAAGCCGTCGATGTAGGCGTCCCAGGACGTCGGCCGTTGGAACGAGGCCGGCACGGCCACCGCTCCGGCCCGGTGGACGGTTCCTATGGCCTCGGCCAGCTTTTCGGCGAGGGCCCCGTGCTGCACGGGGTCGACGGTCTGGCTGTGGGCGAGAAGCTGGTGCCCGTCCACGAAGTCGATGATGATCGCCGGAACGCCGAGATGCTCACCGGTGACGTCGGCCCATCGGGCGGCAGGCATCGGCACGACCAGTTCTGCAGAGAGAGCCCGCAGGAGCTCCCACTCCACGGCCCGGTCGGTGCGGCTCAGGACCTCGCCTTCGGGCCGGTTGGCCCGCACGACCAGCCGGCGGTCTTCGCCGTCGATTTCGGCTACGAACCTAGCCATGAACAGGCTGTAACCTCCGGTGAGCGGCTCGAGGTCGCGCACCTGCACATCTGCACCGGTCTGGTCGGTGAGGAACTTCCCCAGACGTTTGCTCAGCAGCTCGGTGTCCATATCCCCCCCATGGGTTAGAATCGATATATGATTAGTCGATTCCCGCCGAGAAATCAAGGGTGATCAATGACCGACCTACGCAGTGTCCCAGACGAACGGATCCGCATACCGAAGGCGGCCGAACTGGTTGCCGATATGCTGCGCCGGCGCATCGTCACCGAGGAGTACCAACCCGATGAGCTGCTGCCGCCTGAGGGTGCGTTGATGGCGAGTTTCAGCGTGGCCCGTACTACGGTAAGGGACGCGTTCCGGGTGCTCGAATCGGAGGGTCTGGTCGTGGTGAGGCGGGGGGCCGGCGGCGGGGCGCGGGTCCAGGTCCCGTCGGTGAGCATGGTCTCCGACAACGCCAGCGTGCTGCTCCAGTTCCGGGGCGCCACCCTGGAAGACGTCCATCAAGGCCGCCTTATGGTCGAGGTACCGATTGTCGGAATGTTGGCATCCAAGAAGGCCAACCGCAGGATCGTCCGGGAGCTCCGGGCGGCACTCGTCGACGAGGAGACGGCCATCGCCGACTCGGGACAGCTGTCACGGGCCGAAGGCCGCTTCCATCTGCGGCTGGTAGAGCTGGCCGATAGTCCCACCATTGCCATGCTGAGCGCGGTGACCAATCGGATCATCGCTCAGCAGGTGGCGAGGAACTTTGTTCGGCGGGCGACCGGCGCGGACGGTCAGGAGGATCATGGAGAGGAAGCCCATCGGGCCCACGTCCGGCTGGTGGATCTGATCGAAGCCGGGGCGGCCGCCGAAGCCGAGGCGCTATGGCGTCGTCATCTGCAGAGTGCCCTGGTGCACCTGTTGGACTCCCCGGGGGCGGCCCGCACCGTCATCGAGCTGATGTCATAGGAAGTCGGGCCGCGTCTTGGCGGTCTGGGCTTCGAGCCCTCGCCGGAAGTCCGGGTGGCGCAAGGCCTGGTCCATGTCCTGGACCGAGGCCCGGTAGGCGTCGTCCAGGCTGCCGGCGGCGTCGACCACCAAGGCCCGTTTCATGGTCTGGAGCGACTGCTGTGAGCTGTGCATAGCCAACCGGCGGGCGTAGCCCAACGCCATCGAGAGGATCTGGTCGGCCGGCGCTGTCCATTGGGCCCAACCCAGCCGCGCGGCGGTCTCGCCGTCGATGACGTCAGCGTCGTAGAGGAGTCGCATGGCGTTGGGCAGGCCAACCTGGCGGGCGAGCAACCAGGCCGTGCCGTACTCGGCCGGCAGACCTAGCCGGGCGAAGGCGCTGGTCACCCTGGCGTCGTCAGCCACCCAGCGCAGGTCGGCGTAGGTACCCAGTACGAACCCGGCTCCCGCGCATGCTCCCCGGATCACCGCGATGACAGGAGCCGAGATCGCCAAAGGGGCGCACTGGTTGTGTTGCAACCACGGTGGCGTGCCCTCAGGGTAAGGCGGCAGATCGGCCGACTCCCGGACATAGATGCCCGCGTCGCCGCTGATGTCGCGCAGCAAGCCCCGGTCGGCGCCGACGCAGAAGTCGCGGCCCTCCCCGGTGAGGATCACCACCCGGACCGCCGGATCCACGTGAGCATGGTGCAACGCCCAGCGGTACTCGATCGCCATGGCTCCACTCCACGCGTTACGTCGGTCGGGACGGCTCAAGGCGATGACGGCGACGCCGGACTCGACTTGGTACGAAAGCTGGGAGAACTCGTCCGGCCTCATCGGGTCTCGAACGGCGGGACGTCGACCTGGCCCATCTCCAGCTTCGAGATCGGGTTGGCCAGCCGGGGGTACAGGAGCGGCACCTCGCGCTGGCCCTGAGCGGTCATGTGGTAGCCATCCCAAATGGCCTTGACCGTTCCCTGAACGGCCAGTGGCGTCTTGGCCGCCAAGCGCTCGGCCAGCTTCCGGGCCCGTGGCCACAGGTCGTCTCGCGGCAGCACCTCGCTGACCAGACCGATCTGAAGGGCCCGGTTCGCCGACATGCGCTCATCGAGTCCGAACAGGGCCAGCCGCATCACCTCACCGAGCGGGATCCGCCGAAGCAAACCCAACGGCTCCAGCGCCGAGGTCATGCCGTATGTCGTGTGCGGGTCGAAGAACGCCGCGTCCTCGGAGCAGATGATCACGTCCGCCTCGTTCAGCCAGTAGAAGGCCCCGCCGGCAACCATCCCGTGAACCGCGCAGATCAGGGGCTTCCACACCCGGTTCTGCTTGGCCCCCAGGAAGAAGCCGGGATCGTCCTCGCTCCACGGATTCGGGTGCCGGAACCGGCCTTCCTTTCGATCCACCCCGGTGGAGAAGGCCTTGTCGCCGGCGGCTCGAAGGATCACGACCCGGATGTCGTCCTCCATGCGACAGGTCCTCCACAGGTAGGCAAACTCGTCGAGCATCGGTTGGTTAAAGGCGTTGAGGGCTTCCGGTCGGTTCAAGGTGACGGTGGCGATGTGGTCTTCGACATCGACGCGGATGGTCCGGTACGCCTCGGTCACGACGGCGCCCTCGGCAGGCCCAGTGCCTTCTCAGCGATCATGGTCTTGAGTATTTCGTCCGTGCCGCCGCCCAGCCGGTACCCCGTGGCCCCCAACAGCCAACGGCTCCAGGCGTACGTTCCCCACTCACCCGTGTCGGCCGCCACCTTCGGGCCGAGCAGCCTGGCAGCTACTTCTCCTATGGCCTGCAAATTGCCGGCCAACAGCAGCTTGTCCATGGCCCGGGGCGGGCCCTCTCCCTCACCGTAGGCCGCGGCCTGGATCCGCAGCTGGTGGTAGCGGGCCACTTCCAGGCGGGCGTGCAAGTGAGCGAGTGCTTGCCGGACGGCGGGATCGTCGCCTTGACCTTGACGGCGGGCCAGAGTCCGCAGCAGCCGGAAGCCCCGGCCGGTCAGGGCGTGGCTGCGATCCCCGGTGGCTGTCCGCTCGGTGGAAAGAGTGCTGAGGGCGACCCGCCAGCCTTCCCCGGTCGCCCCGACACGAAGGTCATCGGCGACCTCGACATCGTCGAGGAAGACTTCGTTGAAGCTGGCCCCGCCGGTGAGCTGGCGGATGGGCCGCACTTGTACGCCGACCGAGTCCATGGGCACGAGGAACGCGGTGAGACCACGGTGTTGCGGAGCATCCGGATCGGTGCGGGCCAGGGCCAAGCCGACGTCGGCGAACTGGGCGTTGGAGGTCCAGACCTTCTGCCCGCTCAAGCGCCATACTTTGCCGTCAGCAACGGCGCGGGTCTTTAGGTTGGCCAGGTCGCTACCGGCGTCCGGCTCGGAGAACAGCTGACAGGCCACGATGTCTCCGGCGTGAACGCCGACGGCGAACCGGCGGATCTGGACATCGGACCCGTTGACCACCAGGGAGGGGCCCACGGTCGACAGACCGATCCGAAGTGGGCTGAGGTCCGCTACCGCGTAGCCTGCTTCCACGCTCCGGTAGATCCGGTCGAAGGAAGCCGGCAGACCGCGGCCTCCATATTGCGGCGGGCCGCAAATCCATCCGAACCCGGCTTGCCAGCGCGTCGCCTGCCATCGCTTGGCCTCCTCCACCTCGCGCTGCTCAGCGGCTCCGGTGGTCTCATGGAAGATCGTGAGCTCCTCGGGCCCTTCGCCCCAACGCAGTTCCTCGGGAGCACGCGGGCAAGCATGGCGTTCCAGGAAGCAGGTGGCCTCGTGCTCGAAGACCTCCTCTTCGGTCACGACGGAGGTCCCAGAACGCCTAACTGAGTGAGGATGGCGCGGCAGTCCTCCACCGTCGTGAAGATGAAGGCCTGAATTCCCAGTTGGGTGGCGGGGTGGACGTTCTCGTCGAAGTCGTCGAAGAAGGCGATGGCGCCCGGTTCGAGGGACAAGGCCTCGACCAGAAGCCGGTAGATCGCCGGCTCGGGCTTGCGCACACCGACCTGGGATGAATCGACCACCACGTCGAAGAGGTCGAAGGGAAAACTGGTCCGCCAGCCGGCGGTCTCGACGTTGTTGGTGAGCAGGGCTGTCTTGGCCCGGTGATGGACCTCGCGAACCAGGTCGAGGGCATCGGTCCGGAGCCGCTCGCCCTTCTGGGCGGCGGCAGCCAACTCGTGGATGTCGACGCGTACCTCGTGTTGGGCTTGGCAGGACACGCAGACGTACTTGAAGAACTCTCGCGAGGTGATGTCCCGGGTCTCGAGCCGGCCCATCATGGCGTCGCCGCGGAAGTACCGCTTGAACGCATCGTCGGGCAGACCAAGACGACGGGCGTACTCCTCCAGACCCCCGAACGGCGGCTGGGTGAGTACTCCTCCCATATCGAAGGCCACGGCAGCCACGGCCACGTAGCGCACGGTAGACAACCCTCGCTAAATCGTCAATACTATAAACGAATTAATCTAATAAACCCGAACCATGGTCAACGCCCACCTAACGCCTAGCATGCTGGCTATCGACGAGACCGCGGCACCCCGCCACGCCACGGACGGCATGGCGCACGTGCCCAAGGCGGCTCAGCTGATCGCCCGCCAGCTGCGCGGCGCCATTCTTCGGGGCGACCTGCCCGTCGGGGAACCGCTGGCGCCGGCGCCGGTGCTCATGGAACGCTTTGGCGTGTCGCTCCCGACCCTACGGGCGGCGCTGCATATCCTCGAGACCGAGGCGCTGATCGAGATGCGCCGGGGATCGCGAGGCGGGGCCGTGGTTCGTGAGCCGTCGGTGCATGTGACCGCGGCGCGAGCCGGAGCCTTTCTTCAGTACCACCGGGCCACCCTGGATGACGTGCACCGCGCTCGTATCTTGATCGAGCCGCCCGCCGTCACCATCCTGGCCGAGCGTCGTGATCCGGGCGACTTGGCGGCGCTCCAGCAGACGCTCGACGAGCAGTCGTCTGCGATCGACGACCGGGAGTTGTTGCGCGCTATCGGCGAACGGTTTCACTTCCAGATCCTGGAGCTGGCCGGCAACCAGACACTGATCGTGTTCTCCGCCATGCTCCACGAAATCATCGACCGCCACACGGCCAGATCTCAGGTGGATCGGGCCGAACGCGGAGACCAACGGCAGGCACCCAGGATGTACACCGAGCACGCCCAAGCGCTGGCTCTCATCGCTTCCGGCGATCCCGCTGCAGCAGAGCGGTACTGGCGCGCCCATCTGGAACATGTCCGCCAGGTCACCCTGTCACGCGAAGACGAGACCGTCCTCGACCTGATGAGCTGAGACGGTTCACCCCAGTGTGCCGGCGTGGCGGAGTTCGGTGATGTCGTCCCAGGATCGGCCCATCTCGAGGAGGATCTCCTCGGTGTGCTGCCCGGCTTCGGGGGCCGGGCCGGCGGGGTGTACCGGTTCACCGAATTGCATGGGTGGGGCCGGGATCCGATAGGGGATGCCCTCGCTGGTTGCGCCAGTTGCCAGGTAGCCGTTCGCCTCGACCTGCGGGTGGTCGTGGAGCTCCAGCGGCTCCAGGGCGGGTGCCCACACCCCGGTAAACCGGTCGAGTGCTTCTCGCCACTCGGAGAGCGTTCTTCTCGAGAAGGTCTGATCGAGCTCGCGGATGCACTCCTCGGCGTGGTCGGCGCGTAAAGCGGCGGAGCGGAAGCGCTGGTCCTGGGCCAGGTCGGGGCGCCCGATGAGCTCGCACAGCTCGGCCCAGTAGCGGTCGCCCTGCAGGCACACCAGATACAGCCACCGGTCGTCGGCCGTCCGGTAGGAGTTCACGATCGGTGTGCTCACCTTGGATCGGTCACGGGGCTCCATGAGACCAGTGGTCGGGGCGGCCATCAGGTCCGGGCTGAGCGACCACATGCCGACGTTGAGAAGCGACACGTCGACGTCGACGGCCTCTCCGGTCCGTTCCCGGCGGAATAGCGCGGTTCCGATCGCTCCGGCGAGCGTGTTCGCTCCCAGCAGGTCATAGAAGGCAGACGGCTGGAACATAGGCTCCTCGGGCGGCCGCGACATCCGCCTCGCCATGGAGGAAGTCGCCCACGCCGCGGCGAGATCGAAACCGCCTCTCTCGGCCATGGGGCCGGCCGGCCCCCAGCCACTACCCCTGACATAGACGATCTGCGGGTTGACCGCCCGTAAGTCGTCGACGTCGAGCCCGAGCTTCCGGCGCACCGGCTCGAGATAGCTGGTCAGGAAGACATCGGCCATCCGCACCAAGCCGATCAGGACATCGCGGCCCTCTGGAGCAGCCAGGTTGAGGATGATGCTGCGCTTGCCGTGGTTGGGAATCTCCAGAAAAGGGTTGGCCGCGTCGGGTCGCTGGAGCCGGTTCTTCAGGCCGCGCTGCGGATCACCGGATGGCGGCTCGACCTTGATCACATCCGCGCCCAGGTCGGCGAGGATGGCGCCAGCCGTCGGGACGAACGTCCAAGCCGCCACCTCGACCACCCTGATGCCGTTAAGCGGTTTGGTCATCGCCGGGTGGTCATCCGGCGTGATACTTGATGGTCTTGAGCTCGGTGTAGTGGTTGAGACCTTCCTCACCGTTCTCGCGACCGAGCCCGGACCGCTTGTACCCGCCGAAGGGAACGCCCGGATTGGTCCAGCCGGCCCCGCCGTTGATCGCCACACCTCCAGCGCGCAGCCGGCAGGCCAGTTCGAATGCGGTGCCGGCATCCCGCGATACCACCGCGCCGTCAAGCCCATAGCGAGAGTCGTTGGCGATCCGAACCGCCTCATCGTCGTCGTCGAACGCAATGGTTACTGCGACGGGGCCGAATATCTCGTCCTGGGCGACGGACCAGCTGCTGTCGACCTCGCCGAGGACCGTGGGTTCGAAGAAGTAGCCTTTGGGCGGCTCGCTCGGTCTCTTTCCGCCTGCGACCAGGATGGCGCCGGCTTCGATGGCCCCCTCGACATAACGGGCCGTGCGCTCGACCGCAGTGGGTCGGATGAGAGGGCCCATCTGGGTCTCAGGCCGCGCCGGATCCCCCACCCGTACGGCGCTGGCGAGCGCTCCCAGTTTCTGCTGGTAGTCGTCGATGACCGACCGGTGGACGATGTGCCGCGTGGTGAGCGCGCAGCCCTGGCCGGCGGTGAAGGTGATGCTCTGCAGCCCGAGGCGCGCCGCCTGATCGAGATCGGCGTCGGACCGGACGATCATCGCCGACTTTCCGCCGAGCTCGAGCACCACCCGCTTCAAGGTCGGCGCCGCCTGAGCGGCGATCGCCGCACCGACGGTGTCCGACCCGGTGAAGGTAACCAGATCCACTCGGGGATCGGTGCTCAGTTGTTGACCGACATCGGCGCCGCCCGTCAGCACGTTGACTACGCCGGGCGGAAGGTCCGAGGCGGCCACAGCTTCGGCGATCACGAAGGAGGTTAGAGGTGTGTATGGCGAAGGCTTGAGGACGACGGTGTTACCGGCAGCCAGCGCCGGCCCTAGCTTCATCACGGCGAGGAGGAAAGGAGAGTTGTAGGCGATGAGGGCGGCCACCACGCCAACTGGCTCCCGCCGCACGACCCAGCTACCGAGCCAGCTCGTGCCGCCGCTTCGTCGCGCCACCCGGGGTGCGTGGGCGATGAGGTCTGGTCTGGCTGCCACGGTCGTCCAGTAGTCGAGCTGCTCGATAGGCAGGCTGACGTGCTGGCTGGCGGCCAGTGCGTAGGTCGAACCCACCTCGGACACCAGGAGATCGGTCAGCTGCCCGGCGCGTGCCGCTAGCTCGTCCCTGAGCCGCCGAAGGTGAGCCGCCCGCTCGGCACCGGGCATCGCCGGCCACGGCCCTTCGTCGAAGGCCCGACGGGCAGCCGAGATCACCGCTTCGCCATCGGCGGCACCGCCGCGAGGGACGGTCGCCAACAGCTCCTCGGTCGCCGGATTGACAACCTCGTCGGCGCCGTCGCCGGTCGCGGCCTGCCAGTCGCCCCCGACGAACACCCCGGTGCGGGGGAGGGTCACCGAACTCACGGACGCACCTGACTTCATGACAGAATCGTTACATGATTCATCGTTTTACGCAAGTGCCCACCAGGGCAGGCGTGCAACACAGTGGTGCAATCGTTGCGCCAATAGGGGGAAAGATCACACCACTGTGCTAGCCGGCGGCCGGCGCCAACGTGGCGCGCCGTGCTGGCCGGCTGCGGCGCCAACGTGGCGCGGCCTGACCTCAGGGTGACTCCTGGGTCTGGGTGGCTCTAGGACCTCAGGGCGTGGCTTCGACGTCCGGAGACAAAGTACGCGATGGGGACGGCTCCGACGGAGTTGACGAGCACCACCGCCATTGCCCATTTGGCCTTTGATCCTCGGATCTCGCTGACGGGCCGGCGCTTGATGTCGATCAGGGCCGCGATCTTGAGGACGCCCTCGAACGCCGCTCCCAAGATGATCAGTCTGCGGGTGCGTTCGCTCAGTTCAGTCCATCGCCTTGTCATGTATGTTGCGGCCCGTAACCGGCATTTTTCAACATCCGCCGCAGGTCGACGACCTGTTGGGCGTCGACGTCCTTGTCTCGGGGCGGTTCGAAGGTCTCCGTCTCTGCTCCGAGGGTGACGAGGAACCGACCGTCGTGATGCTCCTCGACCGAGGCGACAGCCTCTAGTAGCGAAAGCACGGCTCGCCACTGGATGTTGTGGCTAACCGGGTGTTGGAAGATCTGGCCGAGTGTGTCGCGGTGATGGCTATTTAGATGGGACGGATCGACGGTGGATGTCACAGCGCTCCTCTCCCCGGCCTAACCGGGCGTCCGGGAACTGAAGATTGGGTGTATCGCCAACTTGATGGCCGGGAGTGGGGATGGAGTTCCGCCGGCTGTCAGCGCCCACCGGTGGGCACTCAGGCGGCTTTACCGTATTCGATTTGCTTCAGTGCGGCGATTCGTTCGGCGATCGGTGGATGGGTGTCGAAGAGGTGGTGGAACCAGGACTCGTGGTGCTGGAGCGGGTCGTCTATGCACATGGCCGCCGTGGCATGGTTGAACTTGGCGAACGGCTGATCGTTGGTTTGCAGCTTCTGCAACGCCTGGATCAGTCCTTCAGGATTGCGGGTCAACTCGACGCCGCTCACGTCGGCAAGGGACTCCCGTTGGCGTGACAGGGCGAAGCGCACGATGGGCCCGAAGATGAGGGCGACTACGGCGAGGAGCGCACCGGCCGCGAACACAACCAGCATGATCTGACCGCCTTGTCGGCCGCGGCGCATGAAGAACGCGGAGCGCCACACCATGCTGGCCAGGAGCGCTGCCATCCCGATGAGCGTGCTCACGATGAGGAGTAGACGAACGTCGTAGTTCTTGATGTGGCTCAACTCGTGAGCAATCACCCCTTCGAGCTCCTCGCGGTTCATGATCGCCAAGAGACCGGTGGTGGCCGTGATGGCAGCGTGCTGGGGGCTGGTGCCGGTGGCGAAGGCGTTCGGGGAGGGATCGTCGATCACGTAGACGTCGGGCTTGGGGAGACCCTCTCCGATGGCCAAGGCTTCCACGATGTTGTGCAACTGGAGGTACTGGACCGGGTCGGCGAGTCGGGCTCCCGATGCAGCCAAGACCATCCGGGTGCCGGATCTGAGTGAAAAGACGATTCCGAGCAGAGCAAAGGCTGCGGCCACGGCAACACCGGTGACGACGTCGCTGACAGTCGGCGAGGGAGTCCCGGGAGACGTCGACGCGGCCGCCCGTACCAGGCCGACCACGGCGCCGATTCCTACCCAGACGACGAGGAATATCGCGACGCAAGCAACGGTCCGGCGTTTGTTGCGGGCGATCTGTTCGTACAACCGATTCTCCGATCAGCCTGCTGGAGGTCCGGAGGACTCTGGGCTGGCCGCGGGAGGACCGGACGGGGTCGTCGTAGCAGCGCCGATGGGGTCCCCGAAGCTCACCTCGGGTACGCCGCGGTCGGAGTCAGCGATCTCGAAGAACCCGACGGCTTGGAATCCGAGCGCTCCGGCGAGGAGGTTGCGGGGGAAGGTCTGCAGGGCGATGTTGTAGTCGCGGGCGCTGGTGTTGTAGAAGCGACGGGCGAACTCGAGCTTGTCTTCGGTCGCGGTGAGCTGCTCTTGTAGCTGCAGGAAGCTCTCCACCGCGCGTAACTGCGGGTAGTTCTCCGCTACGGCAAAGAGTGAGCGCAACGAGGCGGACAGGGCGTTCTCCGCCGGGCCGATCTTGGCTGGATCTCCGCTGGCGCCAGCCGTTACCGCTCCGGCTCGGGCCGCGGTGACAGCCTCGAAGGTTTCCCGTTCGTGCGAGGCGTAGCCCTTGACAGTCTCGACCAGGTTGGGGATCAAGTCATGGCGTCGCTTGAGTTCGACGTCAATCTCGGACCAGGCCTCCTTGGTCCGGTTGCGACGCCGTACCAAGCCGTTGAACAGGAAGGCGCCGGTGCCGATGAGAACGACGATGATGATGACGACGATCAGGATGATCATGTGAGCATTGCTCCTCTCGGTAAACGCACTCGCTTGCTGCGCTACCAGGTTCTGGAGCAACGCTCCCGGGAGGATGCCGACACCAAGGGCAGAGTCCAACACGGTGCGGGTACGCGATCCGTGTCAAACGAATGCTACACCTCACCAGCTTCCTCTTTTGGCACCATCTCGACGCCGACCGAGCGGCGCAGCCGAGATCCAATCGGGTGGTATCGTGAAAAGGCTTCCGTGCCCGTCCCACACTCGGTTCGACGGCGGGAGGCAGATCGGGGGAATCCCCCACATGTCTGCTAGATCACCCGGGCCTGCCACCACGGGCGTCGATTCGGCGTTCACGGGGAGCCAGTCATGATCATCATTGTCGGCCTCATCATCGTGGTCGCCGTCCTAATCGTCGGCGTGGCCGGCGTTCTCAGCAACGGTGGCAGCGCCCACGCCCTCACCCACGGTTTCGCCGTCTTCGGATATCACGTGACCGGATCCACCGGCACGTTGTTTCTCTACGGCATCGTGGTCGGTGCCCTCTTCCTGTGCGGGTTGAACCTGCTGTTGGGGAGTGCCCGCCGAACCTCTCGGCGAGGTCGCGACGCCCGCCGTGGACTCGAGCAGTCGCGCCAGCAGACGGCTGCTGTCAGCCAGGATCGCGATGACCTGCTCATTCAACGCCAGACCGAAGCCGTGGAAACAGCCAGCGTGCGGGGACATGGGTCGCACTACCGGACCGCGATCTCGACCCCAGACGCGGATCGGTCGATGCTATCCAGCAGCTAGGCGGCGCCGATGTCGCCATCGCGGTGGCCGTATCGCCCGCGCTTTCGAACAAGCCTTCCGCAGCCTCAAGCGGGGCGGCACGCTGGTATTCGCCGTACGGGGCGACAGACCGAGGGTGGTCGTCCTGCCCGAACCAGGCGTCTCAATAGCTTTGCCAAGCCTATCGTCCGGAACACCACAGGATCGGCGAGCGCTTGACCCGCTGGTCGAGCCCGTGGTCAGAGGGCAGCAGTCATCATGGGGGAGGGCCCGGCGCCGGCTGTCCGACCGGCCGGTTACCGGTAGGGGGTATCGAGTCCGGCCCCGGGCGGGTGACCTCGAGCGGTCCATCCTCACCGCTCACCAGATGGCTGTGGCTGAGGGCCGTCACGCCGGCGACGAGGACGGCCAATGCCAGAGCTTCGCCGGCCAGGTCCAACGTCCCAACCCGGAGGTGCTCATCAAAGAGAAAGACCCCGAGCAGGCTGGCCGAGAGCGGGTCGACGATCGTGAAACCCGGCTGCGAGGCGGCGATCGGACCCGCACTCAGCGCGTGGGAAGCCACCAGCATCGAGGCCGCACCGGCGCCGATGAGGACATAGAGCGACCAGTTGGAGAAAATGGCATCGACCCCGCCACCGAGGTGCGAGCTGAGCTCCTTGATGACGCCCGCCACGAAACCCCACGAGATCCCGGTGGCCACCCCCAGGATTGCGGCCCGCTGCGACGCGGCTACGCCGGGGCGACGACCCCAACCGAAGGCGATGGCCAAGGCGAGGAGCACGCAGCCGAGGCAGGCCAACCCGGCCAGCCACCACAACGAGCCCGGCGCGTGCAGTCGACCTCCAGAAGGTGAGGCCACGAGCAGAAACAGACCGAGCCCGGCGGCCATGGCGGCCGCAGCCAGCCAGTCTCGGCGCTTGACCGCCCGGGAGCCGATGACGGTCATGTAAGCGAAGACAAACAGCAACTCGGTGGCCAGAATGGGCTGGACCAGCGCCAAGTCCCCGAAATGCAGGGCGGTCACCTGGAAGATAAATCCGAGGATCAGGCTGGCGATGCCGAGCAGCCAGATCGGTCGTCGAGCCAGCCGGAAGATCAGCCCGAGTTCAAAGCCGGTTGAGCCCTGTTCGCTCTTGGCGCCGAGACGCTGGCACACCGACGAGGTGGCCGTACAGAAGCTGGCAGCCAGAGCGAGCAGGATCGCCTGTTCCATCAGCGTCCACCCCGCATCCCCGGCTGTCGCCCAGGCCACAACATGTCGTTGATGCTATTGCTCCGCTCGATACTTGCGGCGATCCATATCAGCGCGGCCGTATCTCTTCAGCCGACGATCTCACTCGTCTGCATGACCGGGGTGATGGTCGTGTAATTGGGAACGTCGGCCAACACCGCCTGCGTGCCCTCAGCAGCCATCGCTGCGGCCAGAGCGTCTGGTGAATCGAACCGGAAATGGACCGCCGCGACATAAGGTCCGTTGACCCCGCGGTCGATCTCGGCGCCGCCGAGTCCCCATGTCTTTACCGCTAGAGGTACGTGCTGATCGCGGTAGTAGTCATGATCGAAGGTTGCGCCCTCGGTGGTCGGATAGAACACGCTGAGTCGGATCATGCCCTCAACCTATCGCCACTGTCGACTCCGAGTAACCTCCACCCGTCATGCCCAAGATCGTCGAGTCCGAGACCATTGCCGACGTGTGGATCGTCGACCCCGAGGGACACGGCGATGAGCGCGGCCGGTTTTACGAGACCTACCGGCGGGCGTGGTTTCCGCTAGGCAGGGAGATGGTGCAGGGAAATCGATCGGACAAAGCGGCCGGCGCCGTGGTCGGACTGCACTACCACCTGCACCAGGCGGACTACTGGCTGTGCCCGAGGGGTAGGGCGCGGGTGGTGCTGCACGATCTCCGGGACGGGTCGCGTACCGAACGGGCGACACTGACGCTGGAAATCAGCGAGCAAAACTGCCGGGGGGTATTCATCCCACCGGGCGTGGCCCACGGGTTCGCGTCATTGACTGATCTCACCATCACCTACCTGGTCGACAGCTACTACAACCCTGACGACGAGTTGGGCGTGGCGTGGGACGATCCCGAGATCGCGGCCGACTGGGGTGTCACGCATCCCATCCTGTCGGCTCGGGATCAGATTAACCCCCGTCGGGCGGACATCGATCCGGCCCGCCAGCCCCACGCCGGCTTGCGCCGATAGGCCGGTAAGCCGCCCCTCGGTCCTGGTGGAACTGCTCCGTACAGTCCGCGTCAAACAGTGGTCGAAGAACGTGCTGGTGCTCGCGGCGCCCGGCGCGGCCGGAGTCCTGACTCATGGCACCCCCCTGCTGCGAACCCTGGCCGCGTTCGCGGCGTTCTGCGCAGTATCGGCCGGCACCTACTGCCTCAACGACGCCGTCGATGCGGAGGCGGATCGGAGCCATCCGACCAAGCGATACCGTCCGGTTGCGGCGGGGACGTTGAGCACGAAGGTCGCCGCCGGCGCCGGCGCCGGCCTGATGGCGGTCGGCATTGGCGCGGGCGCGATACTCACGTGGCGCCTCGGAGTGGTGCTCGCCATCTACGTCGCCACGCAGTTCGCGTACAACCTGTACCTCAAGCAGCAGCCGGTGCTTGATCTGGTCACTGTCGCCGGCGGCTTCGTCCTGCGGGCCATCGCCGGCGCCGTGGCCGTCCCGGTCCCACTTTCGGAGTGGTTCCTCATCGTCGCTACCTTTGGCAGCCTGCTGATGGTTACGGGCAAGCGACTGGCGGAGCACGCCGCGTTGAGCGACGACCCGGGAACCCATCGCCCCACCCTCGACGCCTACAGCTCGACCTTCCTCCGCACCGTACTGGCCATCTCCGCCGGTGGGGCCATCGTGGGGTATTGCCTGTGGGCTTTCAGTCTGCAGACGGCACTCATGCATCACCGCGACCCCATCTGGTACCAGCTGTCGATCGTCCCGATGATCATCGCCCTCCTGCGTTACACGTACCTCGTAGACGGCGGCAAGGGGGCCGAGCCGGAGGAGCTTGTTTTCGCCGACCATCCGCTGCAAGTGCTGGGCGTGGTGTGGGCGGTCCTGTTCGCCTTCGGCGTGTACATCAGCTGATCACCTGCACCATTCGCGTCCCGGCCGCCCGACGCGCCCAACCCGTCGTCGTACGCTGAGGTTTCGTGCCGAGCGATGGCGATCTCCGATTGGTGAGTGGCTGGGGGCGGACCGCCGCGACGGCGGCGCACCTCACATCCGCCCTCACCCCCGTCGATCTCTCCGCCGCCATAAAGCGGGCCGGACCTAGAGGCGTGATCGGGCGGGGGCTGGGGCGCAGCTATGGGGACGCCGCCCAAAATGCTGGCGGCGACGTGCTCGTAACGACGGGGATGAACAGAATCCTTGACGTGGATGTGGCGGGCTCAACAGCCCGGGTGGAGGCCGGCGTGAGCCTGGACACGTTGATGCGGACTGTGGTGCCGCTCGGCCTCTGGCCGGTGGTCACCCCCGGGACCCGGCAGGTGACCGTCGGGGGGGCCATTGGCTGCGACGTACACGGCAAGAACCACCACCGCGACGGCAGTTTTGCCGCCCACGTTGAATCGATGGTCCTGGAGACCCCGGCGCGGGGAACGCTGACCGTAAGCGCCAACCAGGAACCCGATGTGTTCTGGGCCACCGCCGGCGGCATGGGGCTCACCGGCCTCATCTCCGAGGCGACTATCCGGCTCGTGCCGATCGAGACCTCGTCCATGCGGGTGGACACCGAGCGGGCTGTTGATCTCGATACGGCGATGGCTCGAATGACCGAAGGTGACCGGTTCTACCGCTACAGCGTGGCCTGGGTCGACTGCCTGGCCCGGGGCCGGTCGCTCGGGCGATCGGTCCTCGAGTTCGCGGACCACGCCCGCCTGGAGGATCTACCACCGGCTGGGCGCCACCGGAAGCGGGCGCTGCGCTTCAAGCCCGTCGCTTCGGTCCCGGCCCCTCCGTGGGCTCCGTCCGGCCTGCTCAACCGGTGGAGCGTCGCCGCCTTCAACGAACTGTGGTACCGCAAATCGCCCCGACGGGCTGTGGGTCGTGTGGTGGCCGCAGCCGCATTCTTCCACCCGCTGGACCTGGTCACCGGCTGGCCTCGCCTCTACGGAAGCCGGGGCTTCCTGCAATACCAGATGGTGGTCCCGGATGGCGCGGCAGACACCGTGCGCCGGTCGATCGAAGCGCTGAGCGGCAATGGATGCGGATCCTTCCTGGCTGTGCTGAAGCGGTTCGGGGCCGGCAACCTGGCGCCGCTGTCCTTCCCGCAATCAGGCTGGACTCTGGCGTTCGACCTGCCGGCCGGCGCATCAGGCTTGGGCCCGATGCTTGATCGGCTGGACGAGATGGTCGCG
The DNA here is from genome assembly GCA_003156595.1 of Acidimicrobiaceae bacterium. GTDB lineage: Bacteria > Actinomycetota > Acidimicrobiia > Acidimicrobiales > Palsa-688 > PALSA-693. Next base: position 49,157 of record PMHH01000154.1, on the reverse strand, counting down.
GCTGCCGGTGGACGGGTATACCTCGCCAAGGACTCCCGGCTGAGGCCGGATCTGCTGGAAGCCATGTACCCGGCTCTGCCCACCTGGCGGGTCGTGCGGGAACGTCTCGACCCGGATCGCCGGATGTGCTCCGATCTGGCCCGGCGCCTTCCTGCCCTGCTTGACCCTCCGACCCCGGGTGCAGCCCGATGAAGGATGCCCTCGGCGCCGTCGGCTCCGTCCTCGTCCTCGGGGGCAGCTCGGACATCGGGGTGGCCATCGCGGCCAAGCTGGCCGGCCCTCGCCGCGCCACCGTGGTCCTGGCAGGACGGCACCCCCAACCCCTCGAATCGTCGGCGGCTGCGGTCCGGGCCGCGGGGGCTGGTCGAGTCGATACTCTGCCGTTCGACGCGGACGACACCGGCAGCCATGACGATTTCCTGACAAAGGCCACAAAGCACGCGGGCGGTGACCTCGACGTGGTGGTCTTGGCTTTTGGCGTACTCGGCAACCAGTCGGCCGACGAGGCCGGCGGGGACGGAGCGGTCCGTTTGGCCCGAACCAACTACGTCGGAGCCGTATCGGTCGGCCTAGCGGTGGCGCGGCTACTGAGAGCCCAAGGACATGGCACCTTGGTCGTGGTGTCTTCGGTGGCCGGCGAGCGGGTGCGACGGGCCAACTTCATCTACGGATCCTCCAAGGCGGCCCTCGACGGGTTCGCGCAGGGCCTGGGCGATTCGCTGGCCGGTAGCGGAGCCAAGGTGCTCATCGTCCGGCCCGGCTTCGTCCGCACCAAGATGACCGAAGGCTTGCCGGTCGCACCGATGTCCACGACGGCCGACGAGGTGGCCCGCGCCACCGTCAAAGCCCTGGCCTCAGGCAGGCAGGTCATCTGGGTCCCCGGGTCGTTGCGCGCGGTCTTCATAGTGTTCCGCCACCTACCCCGGTTCGTGTGGCGGCGTGTACCGGCATGAGCGATCGCCCTGGCGTCGCCGCCTTCGATTTCGATGGGACCCTGGTGCCCGGGGATAGCCTGCCCCGCTTCCTGGCTCGACTCCATGGCCGCAGCCGGTTCGCCGAAATCCTGACCCGAGCGAGCCCCGCCATGCTGCTGGCCTACGGGCGCTCGGGGCGTGACGGGGCCAAGGCCGCGCTACTGGCCCGGGCCGTCGCGGGCCTCGATTCGGGGCAAGTCAACGCGGCAGGCGAAGCGTTCGCGGTCGACCTCACCAAGCGGATCCGACCGGTGATGGCGGAGTGGATCCGTTGGCACAACAGGAAAGGCCACCGCCGCGTCCTGGTATCGGCATCGCTCGCCGTCTACCTGGAGCCGTTCGGTCGACTCGCCGGGTTCGAACAGGTCATCGCCACCCGACTCGAGACGGGGCCGAATGGGCGCCTGACGGGTCGAATGGACGGCGCCAACGTCCGGTCGGAAGAGAAAGCCATCCGCCTACGCCAGATCCTCGGACCGGACCCGGCAGAACTGTGGGCCTACGGCAACAGCGCCGGCGACAGGGAGATGCTCGCCATGGCGGACCACCCGATGCGAGTCGGCCTCGGTGGCCGGGGCCTCCGCCGGCCCTGATCTGGGACCCTGGCCGCACCCGGTCGACGTGATCGGTCAGACTGTAACGGTGACCAAGACGGCGCTCATCACCGGGATCACCGGCCAAGACGGCTCCTACCTGGCGGAACTGCTGCTGGACAAGGGATACGAAGTCATCGGCCTCCACCGGCGCAGCAGCACGGTCACCTTCGAGCGGATTACCCATCTCACCGACCGGTTGACCCTGGTACCAGCCGATCTCCTCGACGAAGCCTCCATGATCCGGGTACTACGGGATCATCGTCCCACCGAGGTGTACAACCTGGCGGCCCAGTCCTTTGTCCAAACCTCGTTCGCGCAGCCGACCCTGACCGGCGAGGTGACGGCTCTCGGCGTGACCCGGCTGCTGGACGCCATCCTGCTCACCGACCCCACCATCCGCTTCTACCAGGCCAGTTCCAGCGAGATGTTCGGAAAGGTGGTGGAGGTGCCGCAGACCGAGGGCACGCCCTTCTACCCCCGCAGCCCGTACGGAGTGGCCAAGGTCTACGGGCACTGGATCACCGTCAACTACCGGGAGAGCTACGGGCTGCACGCCAGCTCCGGAATCCTGTTCAACCACGAGAGCCCCAGGCGGGGGCTCGAATTCCTGCCGCGCAAGGTGAGCTTCAGCGCGGCGGCCATCAAGCTCGGTAAGCAAAAGACCGTGTCCCTCGGCAACCTAGACGCCCAGCGGGACTGGGGTTTCGCGGCCGACTACGTGCGGGCCATGTGGCTGATGCTCCAGCAGAAAGAGCCCGGCGATTACGTGATCGCCACCGGTGAGACCCATCCGGTGCGCGAGTTGTGCCAGATCGCATTCGACCAGGTGGGGCTGCATTGGGAGGACCATGTGGTCATCGACGAGCAGTTCTTCCGTCCCGCCGAGGTCGACCTGCTCATCGGTGAGCCCACCAAGGCCAGGGCCACGCTGGGCTGGAAGCCGTTGGTGGGCTTCGAGGAGCTGGTCCGCATGATGGTCGACGCCGACCTTGCGGCCTTGTCGAAGGGCTGACCGCCGGGGTCAGACCTTGTGGGCAAACACGCCGAGAGCGTGGCTGGACCAGCCGGCCACGGTTGAGGCCGGGTCCCCGAAGTAGGGGGCGTCGCCGAAGGCGTACACCAGGCCTCCGGAGCTGACCATCAGGTACCCGCCCCCGTCGGCGGTCGCAGCCACGGAGACGATGGTGTCGCTGATTCCTTCGCCCGGCAGCGAGCCGACGAACCCGGCGTTACCAAAGGTAAAGATGCCCCCGTCCCGGCCGACCAGCCAGTAGCCGCCGCCGTTCGCGGTCGCGACCATGCCGACGATCGGCTGGGCGAGGTGCACGTTGCCGGTCGACCCGTAGAAATGGGCGTCGCCGAAGCTAAAGATCCCCCCATCGGCGGCGACCAGCCAGTAGCCCTTTCCATCCGGCGTGGTGGCCATGCCGACCACGGGCTGGTTGAGGCGAATGCCACCGGTCGAGCCGTAGAAGCGAGCGTCGCCGAAGCTGAAGATCCCGCCGTCGCTGGCGTAGAGCCAGTAGCCCTTACCGTCGTAGCTCGATGCCATGCCGATGACCGGTTGGTTGAGCCGGAGGTCGCCGGTCGACCCGTAGAAGCGGGCGTCGCCGAAGCTGAAGATCCCGCCGTCCCCGGCGACCAACCAATAGCCCGCGCTGTCGGCCGTGGGGGCCATCCCGATGACTGGGGCATTGAGCGGCCGGCCCGTCATCGAGCCGTAATTGACCGCGACGCCGAAGGGGTATATGCCGCCGTTGCCGGCGACGATCCAGTAGCCGTTGACACCGCCGCTGGATCCGCCGGCGTTGGTGACCGCGAACCAGTCCGACCGCAGCCCCACCGCCCAGGCGAACTGGTCGCCAGTGATGGTGATCCGTCCCGCCGAGCCGGTCAGCACCATCTGCGTGACCCGTCCGCCCAGATCGCCGAGCCCGTTGCGCTGGGTGACGACGACGCCTTCGAGCCTACCGACTGCCGATCCGTACGCGGCCTGGACGGCGCTGGTAGGTACCTGCTGGATCCAGGAGTGGTTGGGGTTGCTCGGCGTGGCATCGCCCTGGTCCACCACGGCCGGGAAGTCGCCGCCGGCGGTGTACCCGCCGGTCGAGGAGGAGTACTCGGTCAGCGCAGGGGCGTTGGAGCGGTATCCCGCCGGGGTGTCAGACCCCCACTCGAGGATCTGCCCGGCCGTGGACGTGACGGCGGCGTCGCTGTTGGCGTTGTCCGAGACGGGGTACTGGCTGGGGTCTCCGCCGTAGACCTGGCACGATGTGTTGTCACAAATGGCTGGCGGCGAGCTCGCCAACACCGCCAGCGCGTAGGACCGGGCCGCCACGGCCTGCGCCTCGAGCGTCGCCAGCGGCCAACTGGCCGGCGCCTCTCGTGGCACGACGCCCTCGACATACTGGTCGAGGGGCAGCACGTTCCACACCTGGGCGACATTGGCTTTGAGGACGATGGCCCCGGCAAAGCTCCGCTGCGAGCCTGAGGACCACGGTCCTGACACCACGACGTCGACGGCTGACGGGCCCCGTGTGGCGGTGATCGTCTGATCGGAGGAGGTCCGGCTGACGGTCGAGGGGCTCGGTATCGGCCTCCCGTTGCGCCACAGCTGATCTCCCGGGGGCGTGGCCACGGTCACCTCGCTGGCGCCGTCCAACTCGTCGAGGTGGACATCGATCGGCTCGGTTGGGCTCACGGTAGACATGACCGTGCCGCCGTAGTAGTGGCTGAGGATCTGCCGGTACGACCAGTCAAAAGGAGCAGACGCGTAGCCGAGCGCGCCGTACTGGCCCATGCCCAGGCCGTGGCCCCAGCCGTGTCCGACGACGGTCAGAGAAGTCGGGAGCGTGGTCGCCTGGGCGTCGGGAACGACGCCCATAAGACATCCGGCGGCCACTGCCATCGTGACACTGATACTCGCAATTCGGCGCACGCGCGGGACTCCTGTGGGTCCGGCCCCCGCCCAAGGCTCACCTTAGCCATCGGCTCGGTTCGGCGAAAACTTGAGGCGGTGCCCACCGCAAAACAACTTCAGCGAAACAGACGGCGACGGCGACAGCAGCTTGACAAACGTGTCGCTTGCATGAAGCGAAACGCGGGCTCTCAGCAGTCGCCGCCGCCGTCTGTTTCAGTCCGGGTTGTTTTGCGGAGGGCGCTTACGACGAGACGCCGACGATCGGAGCCGTCGCCTCCCCGCTCGCCGACCCCCAGAAACGGGCGTCACCGAACGTGAAGATCCCCCCGTCTGACGCCGCCAGCCAGTACCCGCCACCGTCTGGCGTGGCCGCCATCCCGACCACCGGCTTGGCGAGGCGAATCCCGCCCGTCGACCCGTAGAACCGGGCGTCGCCGAAGGTAAAGATCCCCCCGTCCGCGGCGACCAACCAGTACCCCCGCCCGTCAGGCGTGGCCGCCATCCCCACGATGGGCTGGTTGAGCCGGATACCGCCCGTCGACCCGAAGAACCCGGCGTCGCCGAAAGTGAAGATCCCCCCATCGGAGGCCACCAACCAGTACCCCCGCCCGTCCGGCGTGGCCGCCATCCCCACGATGGGCTGGTTGAGCCGGATACCCCCCGTCGACCCGAAGAACCCGGCGTCGCCGAAAGTGAAGATCCCCCCATCGGCGGCCACCAACCAGTACCCCTCGCCGTCCGCCGTGGCCGCCATCCCCACCACCGGCTTGTTGAGCCGGATACCCCCCGTCGACCCGAAGAACCCAGCGGCGCCGAACGCGAACACTCCCCCATCGGACGCGTCCAACCAGTACCCGGTCCCCGCATCGCTGAGAGCCATCCCGACAACGGGCCGGTTTAGGTGGATGCCGGCCAGGGTGCCGAGCGCTAACACGGATCCGCCCGGATAGACGTTGCCATCGGAGCCGATCACTTCGTAACCGTTGAACTCGTGCGGCGGATGCGCTTCGGCCGCCAGCGCGGCCGGGACATCGAGCAGGCCGCCGTCGATGGAATCGCCGCCGCTGGTCGGTCGGGCCGTGCTCTCCAAGATCTCCGTGATCTGCGGTCCGCTCAAGGTCGGGTCGTTGGCGATCATCAAGGCCGCCGCCGCGGCCACCTGCGGGGTGGACATGGACGTGCCGGAGAGAACCTGGTAGCAGGGAGGCGGACCAGGCGAGCAAAGGCCCGCCGGCCACGTCGAGACGATGTTGAGCCCCGGCGCGGCGATATTCGCCGCCGGACCCCACTGGGAGAAGGACTGGACGACGCCGTTGTTGTTCGTGGCCGCGACCGACAACACCCCTGGGTACGACGCCGGGTAGGTCTGCTCGTTCAGCCCGTCGTTGCCGGCGGCCGCGACCACCACCACGTTGTGGGCCAGGGCATACTCGACCGCGGCCCCCTCGTCCGGATCGGGCTGGCAGAGGGCGGGATCGTACTGCCCGGTCGTCGGGGCGTAGTAAGAGCAGGCCAACGACATGCTGATCACCCGGACATGCGCCTCGACCGCGTCGTAGATGGCCGTGGCCACATCGAAGGTGTTGCCGTTGCCTTGCGAGTCGAGGACCTTGTACATGATGACGTTGACACCCCAGCCGAGGCTGGCGACTCCGATGCCATTGTCGGTGTCGGCGGCGAGGATCCCGGTGACGTGGGTGCCGTGGCCGAGGGGGTCCCCTAGACCGGCGCACAGCGGGTCATCGTCGATGCAGATGTTGATGTTGCCCGCGATCTTGTCACCGCCGCCGTCAGCGCCGTCCAGATCCGGGTGCGTCGCGTCCACGCCGCTGTCCAGCACCGCGACGATGACCCCCGTGCCGTGCGTGACGTTCCACGCCGCCGGCGCCCCGATCACGTTGAGGTAAGCCTGATTGGCGACGGTCCCGTCTGCGTTGCACTCCGACACGTAGCACGGGTTGTTCGGGGTCACCGTGGCCTTGACTGGCTGGGGCACCTCGGCATAAGCGACCTGCGGGTCGGCACGCAGGCGGGCCAGTACACCAGGAACCTGACTGGCCGGGACCCGTAGGAGGTAGCGGCCCTGGGGTGCCGCTTCCGGGGCCGCAGCCGAAAGCCCCCCGATGACATCGGCCGCATGGACAGCTGGGCTGGCCATCTTAACGACGACCGTTGCCAGCGCCCCGGCTGGGGCGGCGGTAGTCGTCGCCGAGGCATACGACACCAGCGGAGCCGCTTCGGATCGGGTCGCGGCGATCGGGACGACGAGGGCCGCGACCGCCGCCACGACCGTGGCGCCGCGGTAACGACGCCTGCTCTGTATGACCACCCGCTTCATTTCGGAGGGCAGCCTATTGCCTGGGGTCGGCGATTCAGGGTCGCCCCGGTCCCCTGCTACCGTCGCCCGCCGTGCCCGGCCGTGTCGCCTTCGTCCCGCCGCGCTTCGGACCTCGGGTGGTCGGCGGCTCGGAGACCGTCACGCGAGAAGTAGCGGTCGGCCTGTCCGCCCGCGGGTGGGACGTCGAGGTGCTCACCACGCGGACCGTCGACCACTACCTGTGGGCCAACGACCTCCCGGAGGGCACTACGGAAGAGGACGGCGTGACCGTGCGCCGTTTCTCGACGGTGCCACAGATGTCGCGATGCGGAAGGCGCGCTCAGGATTCGATCCAGCACGGGGTACTGCCGCCGATCGACGACCAATGGACGTGGGTGAGCTGGCGATTCAACGTCCCGGAGCTCTTCCACCACCTGTTGCGACACGGGCCGGAATACGACGCGGTCGTCTTTTCGCCCTACATGTTCTGGACCACCACGGCCTGTCTATCCACCGTCGCGGCCAGGGCGGTGGTGATGCCCTGCCTGCATGACGAGACCTACGCCCGGCTGGACGTGGTCCGTCCGGTCCTGGCCGAGCCCGCGTCGGTGTGGTTTCTCTCCGAGCCCGAGCATCGGCTGGCCCACCGCCTCGGCCCGATCGCCGATCACCACATCGTCACCGGCGCGGGCGTCGAGGTGCCATCAGGCTACGACCCGGACGGATTCCGGGCCCGCCACGGCCTTACCCGGCCGTTTGTCCTCTACGCCGGCCGGCGGGAGAAGGACAAGGGCTGGGATTGGCTCGTCCAGGTCTTCGCGGACGCCCTAGCCGGCGGTGGTCTCGAAGAGATCGACCTGGTGACGATGGGGGTGGGCACCGTGGCTCCGCCGCCAGGACTTGCCGGCCGGGTCATCGACCTGGGATTCCTCCCCGATGCCGAACGCAACGACGCCTTCGCCGCCGCCCTCGCCTACCTCCAACCCAGCCGCATGGAGAGCTTCTCCCGCACGACCATGGAGGCCTGGCTGGCGGGCACTCCGGTACTCACCATTGACGGCAGCGAGGTCGTCATCTGGCACTGCGAGCGCTCCGGTGGCGGTGGCGTGTTCGCCGACGGATCCGACCTGCGGAGGTGGCTGTTGCGCCTCGTCGCCCAGCCGGCGGACCGGGAGGCGATGGCGGGGCGGGGCCGCCAGTACGTGCTGGACAACTACGCCTGGCGGGTCGTGCTCGACGGCATGGAAGCCGACCTGCAGAGGTTCACGGCGCCGGGAGACCGGTGAGCGGCACCAAGGTCCTCGTCGTCGGCTCCTACCCACCGATCCCCCTCCCCGCGGCGGCCGCCTCGGTGGCGGCGGTGCAGGGGGCCTGGGCCGCCGGCGACGAGGTGACGGTCGTGTCGCCCCGCCTGAGCGCCGCCCACCTAGCCGTGCCGGTCGCCGGGATCTTCGCCGGCCGGCGTCTGGCGAACCTGCGTCGGCACACTTCGGCGACCCGGGCAGTCCTGGTGTTGGAGCCCGACATGCCTGTCCCTGGCACCTCAGGCGGGCAGGGGAGCAGACGCGGGCTGGAGACCCGACTGATCCAGTGGCTGACGGTTCGTGGGATGGTGTGGGCCTTCAGAGGCTTCGACCACGTAACGCTGGTGCGGGTGGGCGATCTCGGCATCCCTGCTCGGGTCGAGGCCGATCTGCTCCGGGCCGCAAGCGAGGTGCTCGACCACGTAGGCGACGAGAGCGCGGCTGCCCCGGTGCTTCCTCGCCCTGACGGCGTCACGCCCCTCGGGCCGCCCGAGGTCCTCCCCCGGGAACGCCCACGCCAACTGGCCGGGCTGGCGGCCCGCCAGCTGCTCGGAAGGCGGGCCGCCCCGGTTCGGGCCCGGTTGGCAGCGGCCGTCCATGCCGCCCAAGGATGGTTAGAGGGCAAAAAGTAAGGTCTGTTTAGCCTCCCCCGCCGCGATACCCGGCCGATGCGGGGGTGGTGTCCCAGGTGAGGTCGTGATCCGCCCAGGCATCCCAGACCGGGCGGGGGCGCTGTGTCCACGAGCGGCGCATGGCGATCCGGGACGAAAGGGCCCATGGCAGCTTCTGTAGCACGGCGCGCCTCACCCCATCACCCGGCCCCTCCATCACTCGGCGTCGAAGATGGGCGCGCGCCACGTCGCCCGGGGCGTTCCTGACCAGGCAGAGCAACGAGTTGCGCTGCGCCAGAAACCGCACGAAGGCATCCTGAACCCCCCCGCTCGTCGACGACAGCCGGTGGTCGACGCTTGCTGCCGGGTCGTACGCGATCCTCCGGCCGGCCAGGCGAGCTCGCAAACACCAGTCGGTGTCTTCGTTGTAGGCGAAGAAGGGCGCGGCGAATGTCCCGATCTGTCTGAAGATCTCGGCCCGAAACACTGGCGCCGTCCCGCTGAACCCGAACCGTTCAGCCGGCTGGTCGAAGCGGCCGTCGTCGGGTGCGCCCAGGCCGTACTCGCCCGCGACTCCGTGCCCACGGAGGTACGAGCCGGCATGGTTGAGCAAGCGCACTCGCGGCCCAAGGGGGACGGGTTCGCCATCGACGCGGACCTCGTCGCCGGCTTCGGCGCCGGCCAGCGGGACGTAGAAGGGACGGTCGCCTGCCGTCCACCGCCACCTGCGAACAGCACCACCGGAGCTCTCTTGCTCGAGATCGTGGATGCCTGCACCCACCAGACCGTCGAGAATCTCAGCCGTGCCGACGGTGGCAGACGTGATCTTCCGGCCGAGCGGCCTGGCGTCCCGGGGCGCGAACCAGGGCTCGTCTGCGAGCACTACCTCCGCGTACTCACCAGACAGGAGCACCTTGGGCGTGACCGCGGCCACCGAGGTATCGGCGAGTAGCCGGGCCGCGGATGCCAACCAACCCGGGGCGGCGGTGGCGTCGTCGTTGAGCAGGCCAACGAACTCACCGCGGGCATGTCGAAGACCGAGGTTCACGCCTCCGGCGAAACCCAGATTGGTTGTGGCGCGAACGGGTCGAGCGCCCAGCCGGCGGGCGATGTCCGACGCTTCCTCGCCCGGTGATCCGTTGTCGACGACGATGACCTCATCCGCTTGGACCAACGCCGATTCGAGGCAGGAGACCAGCCAGTCGCCGGGCCGGTACGACACCACGACGACCGTGGAGCTCAGGGCCACAGCCCGCCCGGCGGGGCCCGCCCGATATCGCCTACATGGGTGCGATCTTGTACCCGATTGGCGCCATGATCGCACCAGTGTGACCTCAACGCTCCGCCACCACGTTGCCGTACGGCAGATCGAGTAGGCGGGCCCGGTCGATGACGTGGAGGTCGTCCTCGAGCAGACGCAAGCGGAAGCCGTAACCAGCGAGCAGGTCGACGAGAGCGGCCGGGGTGTCTCCGACCTGGTAGAGCTGCTCGGGCGACCACTCGAACATCACCGTCAGGTCGGGGTTGTCTGCCAGCGTCCGGCCGAGCCCCTCGAAGGCGCGTACCTCGGCCCCCTCCACGTCGACTTTGAGCAGGTCCACGTGCGGCACCCCCTCCAGCAGCTGATCGACGGGCACCGCCTCCACCTGGACCGCCTCCTCGGTGTCCCCGAGCGCCGCCAGCCGGCCCTCGTCGACGGACCCGACGCTGGAATTGGCTGAGTAATGCGCCCGTTGGTGAAACATCACTGTGGTCGCTTCCGACCACGCCGCTCGGTGCCAGACCGTCACCCGGTCGTGCACACCGTTGATCACCACGTTTCGGCGTAGCACCTCGACCAGGCCCGGGTGGGCCTCGACGGCCACTACCCGGCCCCGCTCGCCGACCAGGCGCGCGCCGAGCAGGGTGAAGTAGCCGACGTTGGCTCCCACGTCGACCAGGACATCGCCGGGCCGCAGGACCTGATGGAACCACCCGGTGACGTGTGCCTCCCACAAGCCATCCAGCAGCAGCCACGGCGCGAGCAACGAGTCCCGGGTGTCCACGGCCATCTTGGCCCCCCATCGAGTTTCCACCAGGGCGAGATGGTCACCGAGGTACACGGGACCAGCCGGATAGCGGGTGGCGTCGAGACTGGCCAAGCGGTGGTCGAGCGCATCGAGCCGGCTCTCCAGGTCATCGAAACCAAGCGAGCGGCGCAAGTGGGCCGCAGCCCGGGAGACCAGCCTCTGACGCACGGCGGACAACCTAGCTGCCGGTCCTTAGGACCCGGCCGCCGCGGGATGGTTGGCGGATGCGGGAAAGGTGGTGAGGATGCGCTGGGCGAGGGTGGCATAACGCTCGGTGATCGCAGGCCAGTTGAACAGGCGACGCGCGTACCCCTCACCTGCGATGGCCAGGCGGAGCCGCAGATCGCCATCCGCCAGAAGACGGTCCATCGCCACCTCGAAGTCGCCGTACTGGTCGAACCACAAACCCCCGCCTCCATGCCGGCAGTGCTCGACCGTCGGTTCGCAACGACCGTTGACGAGCACCGGCTTACCGGCCAGCCACGCTTCGACGACCACCAGGCTGAATGACTCCCACGCCGACGGGCTGACGAGGAGCTGGCAGCCTCGGAGGGCGCCCCATTTGACGTTCTCCGGCTGCCTGTCCGCGACGACAACGCGGTCGCGTTCCGGTAGCGAGTCGTGCACCGGACCCACGAAGACCAGGCGCGGTGCGGCTGGACGGCGCCGGCCGTACAGGTCCCACATCTCGGCCAGGAGGTGGGCTCCTTTCGACCGCTCGACCCTGCCCAGGCACAGCACGAACGGCTCGTCGGGGTCGAGCCCCAAGGCCTCCCGGGCCGCGGCAGGGACCCCGCGACCCTCGACGACCGCGTTGCCGATCACGCTGCCGGGCAGATGGCCAACCCGGAAGGCGCGTTCCACCAGGTCTCGTTCGGCGAACGAGTTGAAGGAGAAACCGCCTACCGCCCCGAACACGCCGGCCATGATCGGCAGGTGGAGCTCTGGCTCGTCATGGGCCGCGCCGTGGAAGATCACCCGACGGCCCAACCGGGGTACTCCGTGGACGGCCGGCCAGTAGAGGTATGGGGTCACCGCGATCAGATCACAGTTGGAGGCGTCGGCTTGGTCGATCACAGCCGGGCACACGGGTCCCACCAGCTCCACGAATCGGAGCGCCACCGAGACCGGGACCGACTCGGGGTCCGACTTGATCTGCTCGTACAATCGCAGGTACTCGGGATCGCGTCCCGACACGGAGCGGTGGCGATGCACGGTGACACCACCGATGGTGGTGTCACCCGGCGGATACTCGTCGGCCCAGGTCGCGGCGGAGACGGCACAGGTGGTAAACACCTCCACCTCCCACCCGCAGAGCTCCACCAGGTGCTCCACGAGCGTGCGCAGCCAGTGCTCGGTCCCCCCCACGACCTCTAGTCCGTAACGTGGTACGACCAAGCCAAGCTTCACTGCTGGTCCCGCCAGGCGTCCAGTACCGGGCCGGGCGATCGGCTGCCTTCGGCCATGGCGGTAGGGGGCTTCTCGCCAGGGTGCTCCAGTTGGTGCAGCCGACGATCGATGTCGTCGAGCTTCTCGGCGATGAGGCGGAGCGAGCCCGTCACGGTATGGGCGAGCGCGGCGACCTGCTCGGCGAGCGCCACCGACTGGGGCAGGGGCGGCTCGGCGCGGCGGGCGCGGCGGGCCCGCCGAGCGCCAGGCGACACCGAACGGGACTCTGGTTGATTCCCGGCGCCCCCGCCGCCACCGGCGCCCCCGGCGCCCCCGGCG
>PMHH01000154.1:0-36596 GCA_003156595.1 Acidimicrobiaceae bacterium | reverse complement strand
TGGGCAGCCTCGGCCCGGAGCCCGCCGATCAGCGCGTCGAGGTCCTCGGCTGCGGGAAGCTCGTCGTCTGGGGTACGCATAGTCAAGTAGGGACGCTAATAAACCCAGTTGGTCACCACCGCGACCAGCTCACGAGCCAAGCGGTCGAATTGGTGGTCGGCGGCGAAGGCTTGCCCGGACTCAGAGAGGGATCGGAGATCGTCGGGTCGCTCCATGAGCGAGCGGAGGTGCGAGCCGATGTCCTCGGGATCGCTCGAGGTTAGGAGCGAGACCGTCCCGGCGGGGTACTCGGCTGCGGTCGCCAGATTGGTCACGACGGGTACGCCGGAGGCCAGGGCGTCGAGTACGGCGGCGGAAGATTCTCCGCCGACCGACTCGCGCAGCTGCACAGCCACGGTTGCCTGGTCCATCCAGCACCCCCATCCGTGGTCGTCTACGGTCCCGACGACCTGCACGCTCGCTTCGATCCGGCGAGCGCGAGCCCGGTCCTCGATCACCTGGGCCAGGATCGGCGGACACGGGCCCACGAAGGCCAGCCGGCACCCGGCCCGAGCCGCTGCGTCCACTAACAGGTCGGGTCGCTTGGACATCGACACCACACCGAATGCCACCACCAGCGGTTCGGTCGCCTGGGCTGCGCCAGCCGCGCCGGCCGCGCCGGCCGCGGCGGGATGACGCTCCCGCACCGGCGGGCAACCCGGCGGCAGCACGTGGACCGGCGGATGGTGGGCAAGCGGGGCCAGGTCGAGGAGCAGCATGCGTCGGGCCAACTCGGAGTTGACGAGGAATCCTCGGCACCGCTCGGCCAGTGGGGCGACCAGACCAATTCCGGCCCGGATGAGATCGAGGTTGCTCCGACCGGCCCGCCGGGCCGATCCGGCCGGCACCCGGCCGGGGTAGGCCCGGGCGAGCAGCCAGGACATAGCCGACTCGAAGGCCTCGTCGTCGAGGTTCTCGAAGGCGGTGGTGGCGATGGCGGGCAGACGAACCTCGTGCAACCACAGCCAACCCGGGTACCGGAGCGCCAGTTCGATCGTGGCCAGGTGGCCGGCCGAATTGCCCAGCGTGTACACGATCCCGTCGAAGGAGGCCGGCCGGATGTCGGGACCGAACGCGGAGACTCCGACGTGGCGGACGCCGGCCGGGAGGTCCGGGACACCCACGTTCGCTGTGACTGCGTAGGCCTTGACGTCGCCGGGGAGGCCGGGGAGGCCCGCGAGGAGCCGGAGGTTGTAGGCGCCGATCCCCCCGCCTAGCGGAGGAACCGGACCGACGAGGGCCACCTGGCGCGCCAGCGGAGGGGAAGTCCACGCGCCGGGCGGCAGGGTATCTCCTAGTTGATCAAGGGCGGCCGTGGCGCGCTCGACGACAGCCTCCCACGTCGAGCAAGCCGCCAGAGCTTGCTGGGCGGCGAGTACTTCCGCCCGGCGCCCGTCATCGGAGAGCAGACGGGAGATGGCGTCGGCAACGGAGTCGGCGTCGGTCGGGTCGAAGCCGGCCAGTGGCGTGGCCGAGACCTCGACCAGAGCGGTGCTGGCTGAGGCCAACGCAGGCGTGCCACACGAAGCCGACTCCAGGACCGGCAAGCCAGATCCCTCCGCCAGAGATGGCATCACCGTCACGACCGCACGTCGGTAGCAGGCCCGCAAGAGGTCGTCGCCGACAGACCCGGTCAGGATCACCCGTCCGGCCACGCCGCTGGCCTGAGCCGCCTCGCCAATGCGCCGGCGCCAGTCCGGCGTCAGGTCCCCCACGATCACCAGGCTCAGATCCCAGCCTTGGGCCGCCAGCCGGCCGAGGGCGGCCACCAGCCGTTCCGTGCCCTTGCGCTCGTCGCTGCCACCAATGGTCAGTACGTACGGGCGACCTTGGAGGCCGCCCAGGTGGAAGCGCCACAGTTCGTCGTCTGTGCCATCGGGAGGGGCGAAGAACGGGTCCACCCCGGCGCCCACCGCTACTACTCGGTCGGCAGGACATCCGAGCAGTTCGATGGCTTCCTGCCGGGTGTGCTCGGAGATGGCCAGCAGAAGGTCGGCGGTCGCGACCCACCTGGCGCGACCGCGGTACCGTTCCTCATGGGCGGGACTGGGAAGGTAATGGCGAGGGGCGCGCAGCGGGATGAGGTCATACAGGGTCACGACCCTGGGTGCGGCACTCTCGGCCCAGTGCGTCGTGATGGCCAGTCCGGACGGATCGCGGGGACCGACATGGAGGAAGGGCGCCGGCACGTGGTAGACGATGCGCCCGGGCTCAGCGAGCAGCCGCCGCGTTTCGGCGATGCAGTCCCAGACCACCAGGTCGCGGACTATGAGGTCGTCGGCGAGCCCTGACGGGGGCGGAAGCTCAGGGGCAAGCAGGGCGGCGCCAACCCGACCGGCCTTGGCCAGCGCCGCCGCGTAGGCCGCGACGTAGCGCCCGATGCCCCGGTCGGCGAACCCGTGCACCTGGAGCGCCTGGAGGTCGAGAGCGGTGCGTACGGGCGCGCTCAACGATTGCCCGCCGGCGCCCCCAGGAGCCGTTCGATCTCCCCGATCCTGCGCTCGATCCGGACCTGGGATTCGCTGAGTGCGACGCCCCCCTCGGTTGCGGTCGAAGCCCGCGCCCCCGCCGCCTCGACCGTCATCACGATGTCGGCCAAGCGGATCTCGATCCGGTCCAGGCGCCGGTCGATGCCATCGAGGCGAGCGTCGACCGTGTCGAGGCGAACCGTCACCGGAGCGAGGAAACGCCGACGCAGCGCGACCAGAAAAGCCCGGACCCTCTGTCGCATGTGCCTCCTATCGGGTCTGCTGGCGCCCGGCTGCGGACTCTTTCGGCGCCGAGGGACGGGCTACGGGGCCGACACCACGGAGCGCCGCCCAATCGCGAGCGATGCCCCAGCGAGTGACGAGCAGCATGGCCTCGGCGATGATGGCGCCGGACATCTTGGATTCGCCGCGCACCCGGTCGACGAAGGTGATCGGTACCTCCTGCACCCGGGCCCCCTCGTTGACCGCCCGGTAGGCCATCTCGATCTGGAATCCGTATCCTTCCGCTTGGATGCTTTCCAGGTCGATCGCTCGCAGCATGTCGGCTCTCCAGGCGCGGTAGCCCGAGGTCACGTCGTGGAGAGCCAGGCCGAGCATGAAGGCGGCGTAACGGTTGCCGACCCGCGACAGAAGCCGGCGATGCAAGGACCAGTGGGGAACCGAACCACCGGGAATGTACCGCGATCCGATGACCAGGTCGTGGCCGGCCAGACCGGCCACGAGCTCGGGCAGGGCTCCCGGGTCGTGAGAGAGATCGGCGTCCATCTGCAGCAGCACTTCGGCCCCGCGTTGCAGGCCCCAGCTGAAGCCCGCTCGGTAGGCATCGCCGAAGCCGATCCGTCGTCCTCGTCGCAGCACGTGCACCCCTCCGATGTCGCGTCCAGTGGCAGCCGCGATCTCCGCGGTACCGTCGGGGCTCCCGTCGTCGACCACCACCACCTCGAGGTCGGGAACCGCCGCACGGGCCCCGCGTAGGACTTCGGCGATGGTCTCGGCCTCGTTGTACGTGGGGACTACCAGCAGGGTGTGCATCGAGGAAAGTGTAAGCGCGCCGATAACCGCGGTTCGGTGCATCCCATGCGCCGTCAGGTCTCCGAGCGCGTCGCCAGCCAGCCGTTGAGAGTCTGGAGGAATTGGCGAGAGGTGTTCTCGAGTGCGAACCCGGCCGCCCTCCGCCGCCCCAGGTCCACCAGGGTTGCGCGCCGGTCGTGGTCGGTGAGCAGATCATCGGCTGCGCACGCCACCACCAGGGGATCCTTGTCGGTAAGCAGGACCCCCGCCTCTTTGACCGTGTCGGTGACCGCCGCGGCGGCATAGGCGAGGACGGGGACGCCCAGCTCCATGGCTTCGAGGATCGGCACGCAGAACCCTTCGTGCTCGGAGAGGCAGACGAAGAGGTCCGCCACGCCGAAGTAGGCGAGCAACTCGGAAAAAGGGACGCGCTCGCGCATCTCGACGCNNGCTCGGTGATCATCTCCTCGAGGGCCCAGAGGTAGTGGGGCGAGGTAGGGCCGCCTACCAGGGTGAGCCGGGCCCGGGCGTCGAAGAGCCGCCGGTACACCGCGAAGGCCGCGATCACGTCGTGCTGGCACTTGTTGGGAGCGACCCGCCCCACGAACAGCCAGTGGTGGCCACCAACATCGCGTTGTCGGCGCAAACGCTCGAGGGTCTTGGCGTCGGGGGGCGCGTGGTACTCATCCAGATCTACCAGCAGAGGGCAGACGGCGGTGTTGCGGTACCCGAGCTCGTCGAACTCGGCTGCGTTGTAGGCGGAGTCGGCCACGGCCAGCGCGGTATGGGGGGCGAGCCGGACCAACTCCCGACGAGCCTGGTACATGCTTCTCGCCGCGGGAGGTTCCCACCTGGCGAAGTACCGGGAAGGGGTGACGTTGTGGTAGTCGGAGGCCACCGGCTGACCGGCGGTCGCCACGTCCTCGAGCCAGGCGGCCATGGGCGACTGGGTGGATGCGTGGTAGACGAGCAGCCTGTCGCGATCAGGTGTAGGTGGACACTCGAGGTACGACCGAGCCTCGCCGTTCAAGCGATCATCGACCATCTCGAACCAGATGTCCGACTGAAAGCCGGCGTCCCTGAGGACGCGACGCACTTGCAGCACGTGATTGCTGATGGCGTCGTGCCGGGCGAAACTCGGGACCAGTTGGTCGATCCTCACCCTCTGCCCGGAGGTAGGTGCTCGAGCCGCTCTACCCGCGCGGACAGTCGTGCTACCTCCGCCTCGAGGTCGGATGCCCCCGCTTCCAACTGTTCGGTGCGGTCGACCAGGATCGCCCCCAGGTGGCTCACCGCCTGGCCGAGGGACGATACCTGACGGCCGAAGTAGCCCAGGTACCAGCCGACCAGCCGCTTGACCGCGACCTTGACAATGCGTCCGACCCTCATTTGCGAGCGAGTGGGCACGTTGAGGTCGATGACGGCGAGTTCGTCGACGGCTGCCAGAGCAGCCCGCGCGTCGGTGCTGGCGAGATCGCTGACTGCCAACCGGCGAGCCGCTTGGCGGGCCCGGAAAAGGTAGCCGGGTGCCACGGCGCTGAGGCGCTCCTCGGCGGCAATCAGGCGTACGGTCGATGGCGGGGTCGCGTCGATGGACAAGATTGTGCAAGGTACCAGCCAACCGAACCGGGATCGGTACAGACGGCGCCGGATCAGCGGTCGATCGCCCGCCCCAACCTTCGCGACACCCGCCGGACCAAGTTGACCAGTGTTCGTGGTGACCGTGTCCGACGGCCGGCCGGCTGTTCCGGTGGGCGCGTCAGGGCCACGGTTGGCGCCGGCCGCACCAGCGACGCTTCCGCTGGCCGCACCTGCGACTCCTCCGCTTGGAGGTCCGCAGCACGCCAGGGTGACCGGCACCAGGTCCGCAGCGGCGCGACCACCCGGTCCCATCGGTACCGCTCGGCGTAGGCGACTATCGCCGCTCGATCCGGTGGCATTTCGATGAGCTTGGCCAAGGCGTCGGCGATGGCGCGGGGATCGCAAGGGGGGACGGCGATGCCGAGGCCCAGCCGGGCGATCTCTTCGGAAAGGGCGTCCCCTTCGGTCAGGACCATGGGAAGGCCGGCCCAGAGGTAGTCGAGGACGCGGGTGCGAAACGAGAAGTGGGTCTCGACGTGCGCCAAGTGGGTGCTGACCCCGACCTGCGCATCCAGGAGGTAGGCGGCTCGCCGCTCATAGGGGACCCAACCTTCGTTGAAGAAGACGTGGACATCCGTCAGTCCGAGCCCGTCACTGAGCTCTCGCAAACCCGTCGCCACTCGCATCACAGGTATGTCGGGGTTCGGGTTCCGCATACCGAGGAAGACCAGCCGGATGCCGGGGATCGTCGATCGGAGGAGGTCTATGGCGCGGACGAGAGAGAGCGGATCGAACCAGTTGTAGACACCTCCTCCCCAGATCACGACGGGGTCTGATGGCCCGATGGCCGGAAACGCGTCCCGCAGTCCGGCCCCATCCCTGACCGGTAGATCAGCCGGAACACCGAAGGGGACCACGTCGATGAGGCCCCGGAGAGTGGGGTCCTGCATATAGGTGTGAGGATTTATACGGCCCAAAGTCGCGAGGGACCCCAACCAGAAATCCCGCTGCCGTTCGCTGGCGCAGAGGAAGAAGTCGCCTCGGCGAAGGTCGTCGCCGATGACGGACACCTGATGGGCGACGGCGACCGCGTGCTCGACGCCTGCGGCCTCGCCGAACGGTTCCAGGTTCTCCAGATGGGTGGGGATGTACATGTCGATGCAGAGCGGCAGGTTGCTCTGGGCGACGACGGGGTGCCGGCGTACCACGCTGGTGGGCGCCACGATGGCATCAGCCGAGGTCATCAGAGCGGCGAGGTCCCTCCCGCTCGTGCCACGGACCTCCATCGCGGGATGGCTGCGGGTCGCGGCGGACGTCGTAGCCAGGACGACGGTGTGGTCGCGAGCCAGCTCCTCGGCGAGATGCCAAGCCCGGATGGCGGGCCCGGGCATGGCTTCAGTCAGGGGATCGAAGGCCAGGACCAACAGCCTCGGAGGTGACGTCATCGGCTGGTAAGCGGAGGGAGCCGGCCCGCGCGGCCGCTAGGCTGCGCTCGTGCCAGAGCGCTTGGAGGGCGTTGAGCGCCGAGATCAGGATCAAGCCGCTCGACAGCTGCTCGCGGCGCCGCGCCGCGAGCGGTTCTGCATCGCATCGAGCAGACGGTAGCCGCCGGCTTGCCTACCGCACCGCACCCGCAGCGGGTGCTCATCGTCACTGACGACGTCCTGACTCAAAAGATGGCAGGACCGGCGATCCGCGCCTGGCAGATCGCAGAAGCCCTGGCCGGCGACCACGACGTGCTGCTGGCAACCACCTCACCAACTTGCGAGCGCCGTTCCGAACGCTTCGCGACAGAGGCCTGCAACCAGGCCCGCTTCGAAGAGTTGGAACGCTGGTGCCATGTGGTGCTGCTGCAAGGGTACGTGCTCAATCACGTCCCCGTGCTGCGCCACACGGACAAGGTGATGGTCGTCGACCTCTACGACCCCCTGCACTTCGAAGCGCTCGAGTTGACCCGCGACCAGGCCGAGCCGGCCCGCTCGACCAACGTCGCCAGTTCGGTCCGGATCCTCAACGAGCAACTGGCCAGGGGTGACTTCTTCCTGTGCGCCAGCGAAAAGCAGCGCGATTTGTGGCTGGGGCAGCTCTCCGCGGTCGGCCGGGTCAACCCGGCTACCTACGACGACGACCCGACACTCAGACGGTTGATCGACGTTGTCCCGTTTGGCCTGCCTGACCATCCGCCAGTCCACAACCACCAAGTCCTCAAGGGCGTCCTGCCCGGGATCGGCGAGACGGACGAGGTGGTGCTTTGGGGAGGTGGTGTCTACGACTGGTTCGATCCGCTTACCCTGGTCCGAGCCATCGACGAGCTTCGCGCCCGGAGGCCCTTCGTACGGCTGTACTTCCTCGGTGTTCGTCACCCCAACCCGGCCATCGAAGAGTCCCGCGTCCTGGTTGCCTGCCGTCAGCTCGCCGCCGACCTCGGGTTGGCCGGAACCCACGTGTTCTTCAACGAAGGCTGGGTGGCGTACGACGATCGGCAGGACTACCTCCTCGAGGCGGATGTCGGCGTGAGCTTGCACATCGAACACGTGGAGACGGCATTCTCATTTCGCACCCGCATCCTCGACTACCTCTGGGCCGGACTCCCGATCGTTGCCACCAGAGGCGACGGTTTCGCTGATCTCATCGCCCGCGAGGGGCTCGGCACCGTGGTGCCCGGTGGAGATGTCGACGCCGTGGAGCAAGCCTTGTTCGACTTGATGGGAGATCGGGATCGGCGCACGGACTGCCGTAGCCGGGCCGAGGCGGTCAGCCGCCGGTTCGTCTGGTCGGAGGTCTTGCGTCCCCTTGTGGCGTTCTGCGCCGATCCCCGCCGGGCGCCCGATCTGCCGGAGTGGCGGGCGTTTGCCATCGTCGCCGCGGAACCCGTCGTCGCGGCGGTGCCGCCACCCGCGGTCGCGGCGGTGCCGCCACTCACCGGCGCAGCCCGTCTCCGCCAGGATCTCCGCGTCCTCGAGGAGACGTATGCCGACGGCGGAGCCAGGGCAGTCGTCGCTGGGCTTCGCAGGCGGTTGCAGCGCGTGCTGCCTGGTCGGGACGGCTAGCGCCGGTCGAAGAGTTGCAACTCCACACCGGGGAAGGAATACTCCGTCTGCGGGTGATAGACGGCCCCGAGATTGTGTAACAGGTCCTCGAGCCCCATGTACGTTTGCTGGCTGCCGCGAGTCCCGGTCGGCGAACCGAAGTGGCTCTCGAGGACCCACAGGCGGGGACAGACACGGGCGGTGACAGCGATCGCCGACGGGTAGCCGAGGGTAGCTATGTTGCTGTAATATTCGATTACGGCCGGCTTGTCTCCGGGTGGCGCGTAGGGGAGGACTTGGGCTGGAAGCGGGTGCGACGGCGTGGCGTGGACCCGCACCGAGTAGTAGTCGTAGAGCATCCGCTCGTCATCTTGGTAGAAGACGATGCAGTCGCCGAGTCGGGCGTTGACTGCGACGACGTGGGTGGCGCCGGCGAAGTTGTCGAGGGGCTTGTCGTAGGTGGGAATCAGGACACCGAAGCGGAACACCGTCAGGTACACCAGACTGTACAAGCCGAGGGCTCGCGGCTGCAGGCGAGCCAGGAGTCCGGCGACGACGACGGCGGCGGCTGGCAAGCTCACGATCAGATAGCGATCCGAGAATATGGGTTGGTATGTCTCGGAGATCGTCCAGGAAAGCAGGGATGGGACGATGAGCCATGACAGCGAGAGGGCGGAACCGAAGTTGCGTTCGGTTCTTCCGTGGTGGGCCAGATCGAAAATCAGCAGCACAAACGCGACCGCCCAGAAAAGGGTGGTCAACCCCAACAGGGCGTAGTCGACATCGGTAGCCGCGACCGCGGATCCCGAGCCGGAAGCGAGAAACGTGGCCACCTCCCTGACGCTGGCGCCGTTGGGCGGGGTCAGGACGATCGACGCGGCATTATCGTTGGCCGCCAGCAGGGGAATGACAGAGGCGATCCCGGCCGCACCGACTACAACAGCCAGGGGACGCCACATGACCTTGGCGCGTGGCCACATGAGGACGGGCAACAGTTGCGCGGCCGGAAGAAGGGCTGCCTGAACATTGCTGTAACAGGCCACGACAACGATGACGGCCCATCCGACGAGCGCCCAGCGATTCACCTCCTGCACCGCGATCACGAGCAACAACGTGCTGGCGACGGCCAACAAGACGATGAACGCGTATTCCCGGGCGTTCTGCTGCCAGAAGACCAGCGGCGTGCTCACCGCGAACAACACCGCGGCATAGATCCCCGCCACCCGGTCGGCGACCAGGCGGCACGTGAGGAGGAAGAGCAGAGGGACTGAGGCGGCTCCGGCGATCACCGAGGGCCACCGCATCACGGAGGCGCTGTCACCGAACCAGGAGATCAGGTAGTGGATGAGGAGGTAGTAGAGGAAAAGGTGCCCTCCGTCGCTGTGCTGGAACTTCCAGATATAAGAGACCTTGAAGCTCGAGGTGAGCCACGTGTACCCCTCGTCCAGCCAAAGGCTCCGTGTCCCGAGGTGATACAGACCGAGGGCACAGTTGAGGCCAGTTGCCGCGGCCACGACGGTCCAGGCAGCCCAGGTGGGTACGCCTCGCGTGCGTGCAGGGACATGCTGTGGGCGACGTCGGCGCTCTCGGCTCGAACCGGTCTGACGGGGCCCGAGCACTCGAAGGCGCTCGCGCTCCCAGCGATAGAACTCGTCGAGGGTCGGACGGACACTGGTGCCTCGACTCCGGGTGTCGGGGGTCGCAGCGGGGACCTTGGTGGTCACGACGAGGTGGTACCTACTGCCGTCGGTGCCAGAGGCGCCCGTAAGCCGAACGCGGCACCTTGCTCCAACGCAGTATCCGAGTGGCGTAGAGGCGGTCGAGCTCGTCGCGTAAGGCCACTCGGGCCGACTCGGCTGCCGAGTGATGGGCTTCGGCTTCTGCCAGCCGAGCCACAAGCGATCGCGCCCACTCCTCGGCTGCGTTGGCCCTGTCGGCTTCCGCCGCGGCGCGAGCTTCCTCCGCTGCGGCGCGAGCTTCCTCCGCGGCGGCGCGAGCCTCGCCCGCGGCGGCGCGAGATTCCTCCGAGAGGATCAGACTGCTTGCCCGCCCGAGCTCCGCGTAGAGCCGTTCGAGCACGGGGGACAGATCGAATGGCCGGGCACTGGCGAGTACTGCCAACGGTTGCGCCAGTTGGTCTTCGAGCGCGGCGCGCATGTGCCGGATCTCGTCTTCGTTAGTTCGGTCGTCTGGGCCTCCGACGCTGACTTGGGCCTGGAAATGGGCTTCTTTGTCGAGGGTGCCAGCGAGCCAACCGGTCTCTGGAGCGATGTCGAGCAAAGCACCGATGTGAAGAGCGAGGGCTTCCAGAGTGATGGCAGGCCATCGACTGGGCGACGTGAAACCCGCCAGCCGCCAAGCGGTCTGAAACGCCGCCCGAGCCAGGATGTCGCTCCGCTGGAAACCGGCGAGCTCCCATTTGGCATCGATGAAAGTGATCGTGCCGGTGGGAGTGATAATCGCATTGTGGGGCAGAAGGTCCATCGCTGGGAGAGAACCCTCCTCCAGGACACGATCAAGTTCATCAGTCCACGCCTTCAGGAGCAGAGCCAACTCCTCATCCGACGACGTGTGGGCCATACGGCGAACCAAGTCCTCCCCCTCGGCGAGCACCCCGCTTTGCACGAAGAGTCGGACGGCTGCGCCAACCGGTGCATCGGCGACAAGAGGGCGTCGGCTCATCGCGGTGACATCCGCCGGGCGTACCACCGTTGTCTCGGCACTGTACGCCATCCGTCGACCCGCGCCTGCGTAGTAGACCGCCAACACGTCCTCGTCCCACAGCGGGCTGGGCCCTTGGCCCTGATGCGCCAGGAGCAGGAAGGAGTTTGCGGTGTCGCGGCCCAAGCCGCTGTTGACCAAATTGGCCCACACCCGAGCTTCATTGGCTACCCGATGACGTCCGCCGGCCCAATCGGGGCTGGGAAAGTGCGGAATTTGGATGGCCAACTGCGGCTCGAACTCGAGCAAGCTATCTGCGAATACCAGCCTCGTGATCTTGTAATCCGGGAAGAGCCCAAGCGTCTTCGGTGTAAGGCCCAACTCGGACACGAAACTCTCGAGGTCGTGGCGGCTGAAGGTCCGAGCCGAACTGCTCTGGTCATACCCCTCAACGGACTCAAAGGGTCGACCCGAGTGGTCTTCTGGCGCCCCGCACAGATACTTGACCCCGAGCCGATTCTCGATCCCGAGGACCAGACTTCCGCCGGCCCGAATCAGGGTGGCGGCCCGACGCAGGAAGTCGAGGTAGATATCCGAATCCGCGCTACCCCCGCCTACGTACTCGAGGACTCCCATGATCACGACGACGTCGTACGCGGCGACGGGTGGAACATCCTCTAGGGCTCCTACGAACACCTCGACGTTAGGAAGATCGCGGGTCCGCTGGCGGGCGCAGATAGCCCGTTGCTTGGTCGGCTCGACCGCATCGACTGGCCCACAACTCTCGCCAAGGAACCGGGTGATGGCACCGCACCCAGCCCCGATCTCGAGGACCGCCCAGCTCGGCTCCAGGCGCAACGGGCGCAGCACGTGAGCTCGTCCCGGATCGAGGTGGTACCGCTCGCTCCAGTTCGCGGCCTTCGCCAGTAGTTCGTCGCTTGTGGATGACAAGTCTTTCGCCTGGGTCAGGAGCTCGAGGACCCGATCTTCGCCGCCGTCGCGGTAAGTGAGGCTCGGTTCGCTCAGGAGATGACAGCCGTCGGCGACTTCGAGTCGAAGCGCTCGGAGCGGCGTTTCCGGGTTGCCCTCCCCCTGCTCCTGCTCCCGCTCTCCCCGAGTGTCCACCGTATCAAGGTAGCGGAGCGGCCTCGCGGCCGGACTGCTAGGTACTGCCTCCTGCACCCACTGGCCCACCGCCGCTGACTCATCCACCGGCAGGGGGCCCGGTGGCGCCGCTGGTGGAACCACTCGAGTGACCGCCAGGCTTGCGGGCGAAGAGGACCAGTCCCACCCCGCCGGGCCACACCCGTTGCAGGTACTTGAACGGCCAGGTACCTGCCGTGGCGAGCGACGATTTCCAAGAGCGGCGATCGAACTGGAAGGTACGCCCGCTGGCCGATGTCAGGGTCTCGATGGACACGCCCGCCTCGCGTGCGCGAGCCAGCTTGCTGGCATCAATTCGATTCCGGACTGCTTCGAGTCCGTAGCCAAGAGGCGCCCCATAGAGTCTGGTGGACACGTCCACCAGACCAACCGACTGGACGAGCTGGGTCAGCCCTGTCGAGGAGTAACGCCGGTAATGCCCCGCATGCATGTCCATGGGCCCGAAGCGGTCCTGATGAGCCGGCACCGAGAGCAGGAGACATCCTCCCGGAGCTATGTAGCTGACCCATTCCTGCAACGCCGCTTTGTCGTCTTCGATGTGCTCGAGGACCTCGAAAGCGCACAGTAGCTGCGCGGGGTTCGGATTGACCGCACTCAGCAGTTCGCTGCGGACTACGCCGCCGAACATTTCGATTCGGCTCTTGGCGCGGTCGAAAGAGTATTGGTCCAGTTCGACACCGACATAGGACTGCGATGTCATCGATGCGATCCGGGCGCCCATAGCACCCTGACCGGTCCCGACTTCGATGGTCGTGGTTGGAGACACCGCCTCGATGATGGGTCTCACCACGTCCCAACGCAGCTGCGCCCTGATCGCGAGCGGCGGGAACGTGCCGCCACCGGTGCNNCCTGACCATCGTAAGAGCCGAGGGGCCGGCTCCTCGAATGTAGCCTAGTCACTGACGACACGGTCGCCGGCCAGACGGCGGCGCAGTGGGCGCACGACTGCGCCGGCCGTGAACTCCGCCAGCCCCCGCTTCCGAGCCGCGACCCCGAGGGCGGCGACACGGTCTCGATCCCTCGCCAGTTGACGCAACGCATCGGCAAGTGAGGATGCATCTCCGGGCGGGACGAAGATCGCCGCGTCGCCCAAGGCTCGGCGTTGCGGTGGTGTGTCGGAAGTGACAATTGCGCAACCTGCCGCCGCGCCCTGGTAAACCTTGTTGGGGACGACCCGCCGAGCTTTCGGGGTGGTTCCGAAGATACCGAGGCACACGTCGTACTCGGCGACCATGGTGGGCAGTGAGCTGGGATCGACCCACTCCATCCAGGTGACCCGGTTGTTGCTTGCTGCCGCCCGGCGGGCGAGGTCCCACTCCTGGCCCGCGCCGATCATCGTGATCTCGATCTCGTCACAATCAGCCAAGATCCCTAGTGCAGCCCCGATCACGGCCGCACCGTGCAAGGGTGTAAACAGACCGAAGAAGACGACCCGCAGGGCCCAGCCAGGATCCGCTTTCGGTCGATGCTCACCCGCCGCGAACCAAACTTCTGGGGCGCCGACCGCGACCACCTGGGCCTTCCGGCGCTGGCCCGGCGGGATCAGCTCGGCGTGCTCCTCAGTGTCCACAAGGACGACGTCAGCGCCGAGGATGGCCAGGGCGTCGAGCCATCCGAGCAACCGCAGCTCGAGGCCGGAACGGACTCCCCGGTCGCGTGCCGTATCAGCCGCGAAGATAAGCATGTCGAGGACAACGGTGTCGCGCGGAAAACGGGCCCGAGCCAACATCACGTCGAAGTGACCCATATAGCCGACAACGATCGCATCGAACGACCCGCCACGCCGCTCTCGCCGGGCGTCGCGCAGGATGGTTCGCCACCGCGTCAGGATCCGGCCGGCGAGCCGATAGGCCAACCAGGGCCTGGTAAGCATGGC
This sequence comes from Acidimicrobiaceae bacterium, assembly GCA_003156595.1. Classification (GTDB taxonomy): domain Bacteria; phylum Actinomycetota; class Acidimicrobiia; order Acidimicrobiales; family Palsa-688; genus PALSA-693. The sequence goes on along the minus strand of PMHH01000154.1, from coordinate 22,746 downwards.
CACCCGGTCGGCGGTCGTGAAGCCGAGAGAGGCGTTCGCCTCGACGACCTCGTCGCCGTCGAAACGTAGGCCCTCGAAGATGACCCCTGCTCTGGGATGCTTGGCCGTGTCGTAAGTGCCAAACCCGAGGATCCGCAATGCGAGCTCCGATCACATCGCTCTCGTTGGCCCTGACCGTTCTAGGGTTCGCGGCGACGGCCTCGTTGGAGTCGATCCTCGACGAGCGAGCGACCATCGACTGTCCGCCCAGGCGACGTTCGCCAAGATCCCGAGCGCCCCTAAAGCCAGAGACGCCTGCCCGAGCGAGACGTACCAGTGGTGATCCGCGGGTCCGAACCTCGCCCAGGCGCTCCGATAGACCGCCACCTGGGCCCCGAGGACCAGAAATATGACGATGGAAGCCAGGAGGGCAACAAATCGGTGTTCGGTGAAACCGAGACGCCTGCCAGCAACACCGAGCAGCGGAACACCGATGGCGAGGGGCAGGGTGTAGCGGCCCTGCCAGATTCCATCGTTGGGATGCATCAAGGTAAACCCGAGAATTGCGAATGGGATAACGACCACCAATGCCGCCCCCGCTACTACGAGAACTCCTGCCCGTCGACCGGCGACGAAACTGCTCACCATGACCGCGGCCACAGCCAGGATCCAGCACACGTCAGCGACTGCTGGCGGCCGAATCGTGAGCCAGCCCAAGTACGCCAATGTCTCCTCGAGCAGCTTCGGCGTGCTATTGAGGCTGGCGCTGGCAGCCCCCACCAGTCCCTTGGGCACGGTGGTGAACTTAAAGTTTTGGTTACTGTGGAAGGTAAAAGCCCAGACCTCCGCCGCGACTACCGCGGCCACCGCAGCTCCAAACACCAGATGCGCCGCACGAGACCGAACGAAGGATCGCCGGTCCGCCCGTCCCGCGCTCGCCAGAGACAGGACTAGCGCCAAGACGATCCAGAACCAGCCCAGGTCACGACACGTGGCCAGGAGCACACCGCTGATCAGTCCGAACTGGACGAGGAGCCGTCGATCCAGGGAACTGTCTTTGTGGATTAGGGCGAGCAGGACCGCCCAGAAGCACAGCGCCGAGGCCGCTTCCAGTCCACTGGGATTGACAGAACCGGACAGATCGAGCACCAGAGGGGTGAGCCCGACGAGCATGGCGCCCCCGAGCACTAACGGCCGTCTCGACATGGACATGATGACGAGTGCGCCAGTCGCCAATAGCGCCGCGCACCACACGGCGCTGACCAGTCGCATCAAGTACCAGCCGGCCCGGTTCGGGAAAAGTAGCGAGGGCCAGCCCACCGCCGCGTAATAGAACGGAAAGTTCCTGCCCTCGGCCGTGACTACGGTGACCGAGCCGGCCGGCGCCGAGGCCGTCGAGCACAAGCCCGCAGTCCGGACGCCACGGCATGGGCCCGCGTAGACAAGTCGCAGAAAGCCTATGGGAACGTTCGTGATCGCTCCGGTTCCGTGCGTATAGGCACCGTTGTGGGGGAACACCTCGCCGCGAACCACCGACACGGCGCGGTAGACGTGATCCGCCTCATCGGGAAACTGATTGACTGGGGTAAGCAGCGCCCAGCCTGCCCCGATCAACAGGAAACCTACGAACCAGGTGGACCATGTCCGCCGCACGCCCCGAAGCGTAGTTGTCGTCTGCGCCTGACGGCAGGATACGGATTCGGTTCGGGACCAAGCTGAATCCTCGGCGTTCCGCGACTGAGAGAGGTGGACTCAGGTGGCAGTGGTGGCTGCCTTTGGATGATTGTCATCGCCCTGACGCTCACATTACGATGTGACCGACGTGGAAGACGCCGGGATGAGCCCAGATTCCGACGATGACGTCACCGTAGGTTCCACTGACACCCCGCATGCAGATCGTCGCCGGACGTGGGCAGCTACCGCGTTGGTGCTGGTCGTGCTGGCCGGAGCCGCGATCGCCATCTACCGCGAGCGGCACGAGTTCCTCGACTCCTTGCAGCGCATGGGCGCGTGGACGATCCTCGGGAGCGTCGTCTTCGGACTCCTAGGCGTTGGTACCACCTTCCCGATCTGGCGGGAGGTTCTCGCCGGACTGGGCGTCCCCATGCCGTGGGGTGCCGGTGCGCGCGTGTTCTTTACCAGCCAACTGGGAAAGTACCTCCCCGGCTCGGTCTGGCCGGTCGTGATTCAAATGGAAGCCGGTCGGGCACGCGGCGCCAGCCGGCGCACCATGCTCGTCGCCAACCTGGCCACCATACTGATCAGTTGCTGCGTGGGGCTGGTGCTGGCGTGCGTCCTGTTGCCGCTACACAACGGCCACGCTCTTGCCCAGTACTGGTGGGCGCTGGTCGCGCTGCCGCTCCTGCTGGCCGTATTGCACCCGAGGGCCATGCCGGCAGTGCTCGACTGGTTGTGCGGGCTTCTTCGGCGGCCTCCGCTGGGCGAAAGGTTGACCGTCCGATCTGAGGTGCGGGCGTCCGGGTGGTCGCTGCTGAGCTGGGCTGCTCTGGGAGTGCATCTCGACATCCTCAGCGCAGGCGTCGGTCACAGCGGGCTGTCCACGCTCATCCTGTGCACTGGTGGCATGGCGCTGGCCTTCTCACTCGGCGTGCTGTTCATCCCAGCGCCAGCCGGCGCGGGTATCCGCGACGTCGTGCTCACCTTGACACTCACCGCCAGCTTGACGTCCGGACAAGCGCTGGCGGTGGTGGTCGCCTCCCGAGTGATCCTGATTGCGTGCGATTTGACGCTCGCCAGCTTGGCCGCCCTGGCGCGCCGGCGGACGAGACTGAACCTATCGTCGTGAATACCCTCACCCGCCACGGGCGAAACTCGCCTTCCCGCCCCGCACATCTATCGCGACGCGACGCAGTCACACGGAGGGCGGGTGTGGGCGAAGTTGCGCTGGCCCTGATTCTCGCCGCGTTGACGTTTGTGGTTCACAACGTCAGCTACATGCTGTCTCACCCGTTGTGGCTCGACGAAGCCTGGGTCGCAGACTCGACCCGGGCCCCATTGCACCTGCTGAGTTGGATCACCTCCTCCACGCCACTCGGCTGGACCCTGCTGCTGCGACTGGTGCCGGGAGACGGAGAGCAGCGCTTCCGGGTAATCACTCTGATCTTCTCGGCCTTGGCAGTGCTCGTCGCCTATGCCCTCGGTCGGGAACTGCGCCTGATACGGGTCGTGACCGCGGTGCTCCTCGCGGCCGGCGTGCTTCTCGCCCCGGTGATGCTTATCGACGACGAACTCAAGCAGTACACCGCCGAGGCCTGCGCGTCGATTGCGGTGCTCCTGCTCGTGGCAAGAGTCGAGACGCAATGGAGCCGGTCGCGTCTCGTGCTGCTCTCCATCGTCAGCGGCTTCGCCCTGCTGTTCACCAATACCGCGGTCTTCGTTGGGGTAGCGGCCGTTGTGTCGCTAGGCCTGGTTGGGCTGGGCCAACGACGTTGGCGACGTTTGGCTGAGGTGGCGGCCGCCGGGGCGCTCATGCTGACGATCCAAGGGATCATCTACCTCACCATCGACAAGCCGCACCAGATACCGAGCTTGGCGTCGTATTGGGATGGGTATTACCTGCCGCACAACGGCGGCGTGCGGGGCGCGGTCTCCTTCGTCCATCACGTCGGCGCGGGCGTGGCGCCGTACCTCGGCTTCCGCCTCTTCGCCATCAGCCTGATTTTGGCGCTGGGCGGTATCGCAACCCTCATCTGGTTGGGGCGGGTGGCCCTGGCTCTCACCACGCCGCTCACGATCGCGGCGGTCATGATCGCCAGCACCTTCCGCAAGTACCCGTTCCTGGATCTTCGCACCTCAACGTTCTGGTTGGTCATGGTGGTCGTGCTCATGGCTATCGGGGCGGCGGGTGCGATACGCGCCTTGCAATCTCGTAGCGTGATCGCAGCCGGGCTGGCCGTGGCCGTTTGTCTCGGCGGGTGGTGCTACTCAACGGCTCCGTACGTTCGCAGCCAACCACTCCCCAACGAGGACGTGCGCTCACAAGTCGCCTACTTCGAGCAAAACTACCGACCAGGGGACATTCTCATTTTGAATTTTACGGCCACCTGGGGTTTCGCTTATTACGATCATTCCCTAATCCCCACCTATCGCTATGACAACACCGTTTCGGTCGGATTTATCCCGACCTATCCGAACCTGAGCTGGATGGTGGAGATGACGAACCGCACGCCTGCGAGTGTCGACGCGGCCTGGAATGCCGCCCAGGCGAAGGCCGCCCAACACCCGGGGGCCCGCATCTGGATCATCCGGTCCCATGTCCAGATCCCAGAGGCAACCGCTTGGCAGACTGTCCTCAAGGGCAAGGACGCCACCGTCTTGAATGTGGGACCCGAGCCGCTGATTCTCGTCAACCCGCCCACCAGCCCGCCGCCTAATACCTAAGAGCGTCCTGACATAGGGTTGTTGGGGGTTCCAGGTCGTCGTGTCGCGAGTCAGACCCACGCCAGCGAGAGAAGGCCACTAACAGGCAAGCCATGGCCGCGAACCCGACGACGAAGACCAGATCCAAGGCCGTTCCCCCCAAGGGGGGCCGCCACGAATCAGGAACCGTCGCGGTTGGCAACAATGGCCCGTCGATCCCGACGAGGTAACGCCGGAGCGCCCAGGCCGCCGCCGCGAACTGACCGAGGGCCGCCAGCCATATGATCACGGCGCTGACCCGACGGGTCGCCTCTCCGAGCAGGTCCACCCGGTTGCACGCACCGGCGGCCACGATCGGAATGCAAACCACGAGGGGTAGGAAGTAGCGGCCTTGGGCAATGAGCCCGGAATGGCGCGCCGTGACATCGCTGACAATGAAGGGCACTGCCCCGCTGGCTCCGACCGCCAAAGCGACGCTGGCCAACCCCCGCCTCGACCCCAAGAGCACGGCGAGCACCACCAGACCCCCTCCGGCGCCTATCCAGATCAACTCGGTCAGGAGAGGAACGGGCGTGTCCAGCCAGCCGAAGACACCGATGGACTGGGAGATCAGACCGCGGTCCTGGCCCGCGACGACACGAGCGATGGTCGCGGCGGGTGTGTTTGGAGCCGGCACCGCCAGGGCGAGCACGGCCAGAGCGCGCGCCCAGATGACCCATGCCACTGCTCCGATACCGGCAGCCACCACCAGCCCGCCCCAGAGGCGAACATCGCGCCGGGCCCACAATTCCCGAATCCGGATACGGCGCCAAGCGAAGGGAAACAAGACACCCAAGGCCAGGACAGGCCATAGCGGCGAGTCGCCTCGAACCAGGACCAGGACGGCGGTGGCCACCGCGAGCACCCGAATCAGGGCGGTGGGGGGATCACCAGGATGGTCGATAACGAGCACGGTGGCGGCGGTCCACATGGCGATGGCAGAGGTGATCTCGAGACCACTGGGATCGACGACCGAGGACATGAATAGCGTCATCGGGGTCACGGCCACGGCCAGACCGGCCAGCAGCAGAGGTGAGCGGGACCACCGTTGTGCCGTGGCGAAGGCGAGAGCGAGCATCGCCGCGTTCACGAGTACGCTCATAGTGCGCATCGCGTACATGGACTTGGTGGTGAAGAAGACTAGGCTGGGCCACCCCACCAAGAGGTAGTAGAGCGGCGGATAACGGCCGACGTGGGTGACAGTGGAGACGGTCCGCGAGGACTCGGTCAGCGGTGGCGTGCATCCCGCTGGGTGAGTTGGGTGGAAGGCGAAGCACGAGACGTTTGGCTGGAGGTAGATATCCGGCACCCGTACGGCGGTAACAGCCGCGCTAGTGGCTTCCGTCGGTCGGGTACCGATCCACTGACCTCGCGCCACCGCGACAGCCTTGATCGTCTGTGTGCCCGAGTCGGGGTAGGCACCGAGGGGCGTGGCGAGGCTCCATGCCTCCATCACCACAACCAGCACCATAAATGACAGCAGCCAGGCGCCGATGAAACGGTGCCGTCTGAAATGGGCCCGCAGGGTCACCAACGTCGACGGTAGCTGCCGCCCGTCGCGGCGACGCCGGTGTCCGTTCATCCCCGTCTCACCCTTGTCGAGCCCTGACGGCCCGATGCGCCGGTCGAGATCGATCACGCCGGCGCTCCCAAGTCAACAGCACCACGATCGAGATGACCGCCAATCCGCTCAGGGCGGCACCCATGACCTGTCCGGGAGCTCGGTAGTGGAAGGCTATGTGGTGCGTGCCTGCAGAGACGGCCACAGCGACCATGGCGTCGTCGGCGGGCACCAGCTTGGCCGGTTTGCCGTCGACGGAGACCGACCAACCGGAGTCCTGCATGGCGTCGGCCACCACCAGGTAACCCGCGCCGGCGGCAGAGACGTTGGCGGTTATTTCATCGCCGGAGTCGGTCCCGACGGACACCTGGGCGCCCTGCCCGGACCCAGCCGGACCCGGCGAGTCGAGCACGACGGTGTCGCCGGGCACGCCCCCGGCCAGGGCCGCGATCCGCTGGCCGGCATTGGCGATCACCGTCGTGCGCGACGCCCACCGAATACGGGGCAGCGCGGTGAGCCGCTGATAGATGACAGCCCCAGGGTCGGCGTACACCAGCTTCAGTCCGTCATCTTCGGGGGTTACCGCCGCGCAAGCCATCACCCCGCCGTTGGCTGCCAGCACCAGAGGTCCGCCGGCCCCCGACGCGCTCAACGTGACCTCGAGGTTGCTACCGGGCGGCAGGTCCTCCCCCGCCAACGCGATCGACAGGGGTACGCCAGCGGCCGCGCTCGCCCCCATATACCGCCCCGAGGAGATCGTCTGGCCGCCGTCCTGTACTGCCACGTAGAGGGTCTCGCCGCGTTGGGGGTTGGCCGCCTCGAGAGGCCGGGCGAGCTGGACGGTGACGCCGCGCAGCGGCTGGCTGGGCAGGGTGCAACTGGCCGAACCGCTCCCGGCGTCGACCGAACCGTCCGCGGCGGGCAGCGGGAGCGCCCGCCCCGCGAGCCCCGTCGGCTGGGCCACGTAATACTTGACGGCCATCCTGTCGAGGATCGGCTGGTCGCCGACATTGGTGAGATTGAGCGCAGCCGTGAAAGAAGCGTTTGTCGCGCTCTGCATCACCGAGGGATCGACCCGCTGAAGGAGGCTCTCCCAAGCCGCCTCTTCGAAGAAATGCCCTGTCGGGGTGCGTAGGCCGTAGTACAGGGCGGTCGCCGGGAACATGGTCTGGTCTGACGAGGTGAAGCGGTCGGGGCCGAGGTGCGACGCCAGAAACCGCTGGGACGGCGCGACCGGATAGAAGTCCTTCTTGTTGTCGCCGGGCAGCACCGTGTGGAAAAACTGCGCGCCCTGTGCGGCCACCAGGAGCGGCACAACCAGGAACACAAAAACCTGCACTCCCCGTAGGCGCAGACGCGACATCGCGACCACCAACAGGGCCGCGATCAGGAGCACGCCGGGGATCCACGCGGCGCGGAAGACGGCGAGCCAGTAACCGCCGGCCCGAGCCACGTGGTGTACCCGCCACACCAGCAGGACGCCGGTACCCGCCGCGGCCACCCAGACGAACGCGGCCCAGGCCCGGGACCCGATCTTGTCCTTGCCGTTCGGGCCGCGCCGGACGGTCAGCCAGTCGAAGCCGATCGCCGCCAGCACCGCCAGGGTGAAACCCAGGACGGAGCGGATCCGGCCGATGAAGGTGTTGGAGAAGACGGGAAAGTGGGCCACGAGGTGCCGAGCCGAGGGACTGACCCAGCCCAACCCGATGATGATCACGGTCGCGGCGACGAAGTAGCCGCGCTGGCCCCGCTCGTCGCCACCTCGCCTTGCCAGGCCGAACGCGGCCCCGGCTATCGCCAGCACGAGAGCCGCGGAGCCGACGTAGGCCACCAACTCAATCGGGTTGATGGTCCCTCGGTATGGTGTCGGCCCCGCGATACACAGGCCGTCGGCGTTCGGCGCGAACAGCGTGATCAAACCGGCGAAGGGCAGCCCAGCCGTAGACTCGCCGGCGCGGTACGACAGGTTCTCCTGGTGGTAGAAGTGCAAGAAGGGCAGGATCTGGACCATCGCCAGCAGTACTCCGAGTACCAGCCCACCCGCCGCGAGCCCTACCGTGGGCAGGCAGTCCCGCAACCGGGAACGGTGTATGGCGATGACCCGGACGATCAAGTACCCCGACGCCAGGTAGAGGGCGTAGCCGGTGATTTGGGGGAAGCCCCCGAGCAGCATCGACGCCACCACCACAGCGACCAAGATGGCATCGGTGGGCCGCACCCGCTGTACCAGTCGTTCGACCGCCCAGAACAACGGTGGGATGAGTGCCGCCACCCGCGTCTGGGGCCAGTTGGTCCACATCACCATGAACCCGGAGGCGGCGAAGACCATGCCGGCGAGGACCGATGCTGGACGACTCAGGCGGAGCCGTCGCAGGAACAGGTACGTCCCCCCGATAGCCGCCACGAATTCGAGGAGCACGACGAAGACGGGCGCCAGCCACAGAGGCAGCACGAAATACGGGAGCGACAGCGGGTCTAGGAGCCCGAGGTCTGGGACGCTCGAAAGAGGTCCGCCCCCGGCGACGATGTTCTGCCAGCTGGCCAGGTGCCAGCTGAAGAGCGCATCGCGGACCTGAGCGATCCCGGGCATGGCCGCGTCGATGGTGTCGCCAGTGCACGCCTGGTGGCCCGCGGCGTCCGACCCGTGGGCTGCTGTCCAGGGGTAATAGCCGGACAGAATGTTCACCGATAGCAGCGTGCGCAGCCCGACGAGGGACGGGCCGAGGCAACCGCCCACGAAGGCGGCCAGGACCGCCACCATGTACCAATCTCGCCACGACCGGCCCGGCTCTCGCACCGGTCGGCGTTGGTCGTCCGACACAGGAGAGGTCACGCGGCCCGGGGAAAGCCGCCCGCCCCCGTATCCTCCGCGTTGACGCTCGGCACCTGCCCGACCAACATCATGTCACCGTGACCCTAACAGGCACGATTGCCGGGTTTGGCACTCAACTGAAGTCGGACTCCTGACGGCCCCAGTCGAGCAGACTGCGTTCGGTAGTATTCCAAGAGAACAGCCTCTTGGGCTAGAGGCCAGAGAGTCTTGCCACACCTATCCGCGGAGATTCACGACTTGGAAAACTCAGACCCTAGTCTCACGCTTATCGAGCCGAACGTCATGCGAGGAGTTGAGATCGGCCCTCTGCATCACCCGAAAGTCCGCAAGTGTGACGGGGACGTGTGGTACGCCGACTTTTACTCGACGAACGAATTGCGCGAACGGTATCTGAAGAATGCAACGACGCGTCCTCATCTGGATGAGATTGAGGATGTCGATTACGTCATCAAGGAACAGGACTCCTTATGGGACGTCATCGGCGCTGACGGACCTTTTGACTATGTCGTAGCTGCGCATGTGATCGAACACATTGCCAACCCGCTGGGTTGGTTTCAAGGTCTTGAGAGGGTGTTAACCGACGAGGACTTATCTCGCTAGTAATTCCAGATCGCCGCTTCTCCTTTGACGTGAATCGGCTCGAGACCCGCCCACAGGACTGGGTTTGACTGGTATTTCCGCGACCTCAAAGCGCCGTCATACGGGCAGGTATACGACTTCTTTGCGCATGTGACTACGATCGATGGGATCGTCAACACCGCCGGTCCCCGGCCGGCGAGGCCGACTACAGCGGAGTTCGTCGCGCCGATGTCCCCGACGCGGACGTCGCCGCATATGCCGCCTGTATCGAACTCCAAGAGCGGGGCGAATACGTTGACGTACATGCCGGAGTCTACACGCCGGAGTCGTTCCTCCTCTTGCTCGACCTAGGCATAAGATTGGGACTACTAAATTTCGAGATCGCGAGCTTCACGAGTACTCCGATTAACAACCTTGAGTTTTATGTGACATTGCGGCGTGTGTCTCCAGGGGACGTCGCCCGACAGTGCCAATCGATCGCATTGGCACGCAAGATCCTGGAGAGCGCACCTACCCCCGGCCCTCACGAAGCCGCAGAGGATCTACAGACCCCGACTGACGTCGCCGAGTCAGAAGAGAGAGAGACAGAAAGTGCTTTCGAGACCAGTGGCAGGGAACGATCGTTGCTCCTACTCAAGCGACGGGTCGTATATACGGCGCGAACTGCTGGAAAGGTGGTCCTCTCCCGGGTGCGCTCCTGGTTGGGCGCGCCCTGATCTGAGGGACAGCCGAGCCGCCCACGCAGCCGGCAGCTCCCCAACAGGGACGATTGCCGGTTGACGCTCACCTAAAGTGGGTCCTGTCCGAGCAAGGAGCACCGCCCCACATGAAGCTGGTCATCCAGATCCCGTGCCTCGATGAGGCATCTACGCTGCCGCTCGTGTTCGAGCACATGCCGCGAGATATTCCCGGGATCGACAGCATCGAGTTCCTGGTGGTCGACGACGGTTCACGTGACCGGACGGTCGAAGTGGCTCGGGAACTCGGGGTGCACCATTTCGTTCGCCACACCCGCAATATGGGTCTAGGCCAGTCCTTCCACGACGGTGTCCTCAAGGCGATCGAGTTAGGGGCGGACATCGTCGTCAACACCGACGGCGACAACCAATATCCCAGCGAACGAATCGCGGACCTGGTGCGGCCCATCCTCGACGGCGAGGCGGACATCGTCATCGCCGATCGCCAGACTCACACGATCGAGCACTTCTCGCCGCTCAAGAAACGCCTCCAGCGGGTTGGCAGCCGGGTCGTCAACATGGCTGCGGGGACCGAGCTCCCGGACGCTGCTAGCGGGTTTCGGGCTTACTCCCGGGAGGCGCTCATACGGCTCAACACCATCGCCTCGTTCAGCTACTGCATGGAGACCATCATCCAGGCAGGCAACAAGCGGCTGGCGATCACCAGCATCCCGGTCCAGACGAATCCCAAGACTCGGGAGTCCCGGCTGTTCCACAGCACGCGAGAGCACGTGCTGAAGTCGGCCCTGATCATCATCCGCGCCTACATCATGTACAAGCCGATGATGCTATTTACCACTCTGGGAACGGTGCTCTTCGTGGGCGGGCTCGTGCCGTTCGTCCGCTTCCTTATTCTCCTCGAATTCGGGCGCAACTCGGGCGGCGTGCACCACATTCAATCGCTCATCGCGGGAAGCGTCCTAATGATCGCGGCCATGCTGGTATTCGCGCTGGGGGTCATCGCGGACCTGATCCGGATCAATCGGATCCTGGTCGAGGACTCCCTCGAGCAGCAAAAGCGGCAACGCTTCGCCAAGTCTGAGGAGGCTCTTCTGATCCCGGACCTCCCAGCGTCACCGCAAGGGCTGCCTACCAGAGTCGGCCGGGCGGTCGGGCTCAGACCCTGATCTCGAAGAGGCGATTCACCTCGAACACCGGGCTGTAATAGGGGTCGCCAAGTTCTTTCGGGTGCCAGCGAATACCAAACAGGGGGCCGTCCTCGTGGTGTTCGTAGCTGCCTCGGCTGGAGCTCTCGTAGTGATAGAGCTCGACAGCCGGCGTGTACACGATCTGGTACCCAGCCTGGCGGATCCGAAGGCACAGATCGACGTCGTTGTACGCCACCCGGAGGCGCTCGTCGTTGCCACCCACCTCCCAGAAGACCGAAGGGCGGACCATCATGCAGGCGCCCGTCACTGCGCTCGCGTTTCGCACCAGGTCGCCGCGGATCCAGTAGCCCTTGTGGTTGAGGTTGTGGGCCCAGCCCCCTCCTACTCCGACGAGGATGCCTTCGTGTTGTGGCTCGCCGCTCTCGAAGTACAACCGACCACCAACGGCTCCGACTTCTGGTCGCATGGCGTGCTCGAGGAGAGACTCGATCCAATCGGGCGTGATGATCTCGGTGTCGTTGTTGAGGAACAAGAGGGCATCGCACTCGACAGACCGCGCCGCCAGGTTCATCATCCGCGCGTAATTGAAGCGATGCGGGTAGCGGATGACCCGGCCAGGGAAGTCCGCCAGGTAGGCGACAGTCCCCCCCTCGGTGCTCTGATTGTCGACGACCAGAAAATCGAAATTGCGGTAGGTCGAGCGGTCTATGACACTGTCCACGCACCGTCGCAACAGATGCAAGCCGTTCTTGGTGGGGATGATGATGGACACGCGCGGCTGACCCGGTATCGGATAGCGGGCCCGGAAGCACCCCAAGTATGCAGTCGTGTCTACTCGCCCGTCATAGCCGCGCCGGACCAGGGCGTCGGCGAGCGCCCTGCGAGCGGCCTCGATGGCGTATGGCTTGGCGTCGACCACAGCCGCCGCCGACCCAGGGACCGCCCGCCAGGAATAGAGCGGCTCCGGGATGTGAGCGATGCGATCGGTGTGCTCGGTGAGACGGAGGATCAGGTCGAAGTCTTGGCTTCCGTCGAAGGCGCTTCGAAATCCGCCGATGCGTTCGACCAGCGCCTTTCGGGCAACGGTGAGGTGGCACACGTAGTTCTGAGCCATCAGTTGGTCCGGCGACCAGTCCGGCTTGATATGTGGGTCGTAGAGGACACCTCGCTCATCGATCTTGTCCTCATCGGAGTAGATCAGATCGAGATCAGGGTCGGCATCGAGCCAGCGGGCAACTTGGGCCAGTGCGTGTGGCTTCAAGAGGTCGTCGTGGTCCAACAAGGCGACGAACTCGCCCTCGGCCAGGGCCAGGGCCGCGTTGGTCGCCCCGGAGATTCCGGACGCACCAGGCAGGTGGACAACCTGGATCGCCTTCTCCGCCCCGAACGATTTCAAGACCTCCAGGGTCGCGTTACTGGTGGAGCCGTCGTCGGCGATGCACAGCTGCCAGTTGTCGTAGACCTGGGCCCGCACTGAGTCAATGGCGTCTTGAAGGACTGAAGCGTCGGTGTTGTGAACGGGCATGAGTATCGAGATGAGCGGTCGATAGGTCACCCGAGTCAGGTCCTCGCGGATCGCCGTCAAGAGTTCGGGGTTGGGCCCGTGGCGAGCAGTCCACAGGGCGTACCGTTCCCGCTCGGTCGTCGGCCCCCCTTCGGAGAGCCTGACCGGCTCGGCTATACCCGGCGGGCGCAGCTCCACCGGCGACGACCTACGGCGAGTCACGCGGCGCGGTAGGCGCGGGACCTCGGGCCAACGTTCGAGGACGGCTCCCGGGGTGATCCCGAGAGGCGCCAGTGCAGCCCGCAGAGCGTCGGTCCGGCGTGGCACGCCGTAGTGATCGATGAGCAGCTGATCGGCTGCGACCGCGAACTGCGTCCACGCCGCATCGTCGGAAAGCAGTTGGGAGGCGCGCGTTGCTATGTCGGCGACTCCGGCGAAGAGCGCCGTCGCGGTCAGTGGACCGAGATCGAGCCCACCGATGGCCTGAGGACTGGCGATGAAGGGCGTCCCAGTCGCCAGGCAGGTCAGAATCACTTCGGGTTGGCCGGTGCCGTAGCCGTGGACCGCCAGCACAACTCGTGCCGTTGCCACTCCGCAGGCTAGGTCGCGGGCCGGCGCAAGCGTTGCCCCGGCCGCTTGGACTGCGGCCGCGAGCATCGGCGTCGGCGAGTCGCTGAGCACGGTGCACTGGAGGGTCGGATCCCGCCAGCGCAACTGGGGCAGCACGTCTTCGAGGGCCCTCACGGCGGCATCCTCGTTGCCGCCGATCACGTCATATCCCAGTGGGGCTGCGATGACTACCCCTCGCCGTTCGGACAAGGGTACATGCGGTCTACTGGGCTCGATCGCAGGCGGGACGATCGTCACCGGAACCTCGGGCAGCAGCCCCCTGACGAACGCTGCATCCCGTTCGCTCTCACACCAGACGGCGTCGGCCCACCGGACCTGCTCCGCCACCCGGGCTTCCACTCCGACACGCGACAGCTCGAGCCCGGACAACTCGTCAAGAGGGGTAATGGGTACGAGGGCGGATACTTCCCGGAACGCCAGAGATGGCAAAAAGAGCACCTTGGCCGCCTGCGGTTGAGCCGTTTCGATCCACCGGCGCGCATCGGAACGCAACCCGCTGCCGGTCAGTACCACGTGAGAGAAGATCCCCGGCTCCAGCTGAGGTGAGCCCACCCAATCGGGCGGTCCGTCGACCACCCGAACGCCCCGCGCCCGCCACCCGGCGGCCACGGGTCCCGGGCGCTCAACGGCAAGGACCGTCAACTCGTTGTGCCGGCACTGTTCGCTGAGCGACTGGACGAGGTCCCGTCCAGCCCGATCCTCAGTGCGTAAGGAGCCGTCGGCCAGAACCCCGGTGATGACAATGACACGCGTCGGAGCAGTTGTAAGAGTCGGCTCGGCATCGACAGCGGCGTCGACCGTCCAAGTCGGCTCGGACACGATCCTCCAGCCCCGCGACCGGGCCGCGTCCAGGGCGGCACCGGTGACACGCCGCGGGTCGTTCTCTCGGGGATCGAGCTCGGCGAGGCGCAGAATATCGGCCCGCATGGCCACTATCTCGGTTGCGACGACACTGACGTCACTGGCGACCGCCGCGTCACCAGGTCGGTCCGGGTCGACGCTACGGGGGATAACCGCGCCGATGCCGAAATGACCGGTCAGCAGATCGAGAAGACGGGCCTCGGGCAGGGGCTCGGGTACCTCTCTGCCCAACAAGAGGACCGCCGACCGCGCCCGAGTCGCCGTGGCGATGACATCGCTTGCATAGGGCGAGCCGAGCCCGGGCCGCACGACGGCCAGCGCGTCGGTCATCGAAGCAGGGAGCGCAACCGACGGTAGATGCGCCGAGCCGGCTGCGCGGCCCGCATCGTCCGGGTGGCGTAGATGGCTGAGATCTCTTCCTGCAGTCGTTGGATTTCCGCTCGACCTTGACGCACCTCTTGGAGGGCATGTCCATCGCTGACCTGGGCGTCGCCTGCGGCAGCGAGCTGGTCCTGGAGTCTGGCGTGGCGGAGATGCTGAGCGATTGCAGTCCGCTCCTTCGCCAGCCGGTGACGAAGACCGGCGTTGACCGACTCGAGCGACGTCACCTGTTCGGCTAACTCGGCCAATCGCTGGGGTGCAGAGATGCTTAGCTGGCGTGCGGCCTCCGAGACGAGCACGCCCGCGAGATCGTCGAAGTACAAATCGAGCGCGCCCGCCGCCTGATCCCGCCGCTGATCGACGTCGGCGCCGGCCATAGCCACAGGGGCAAGAGCGACGAGATCATCGATCCGGCCGACCAGCTGGTCCTTGGTCGGCGAGACACTGAGCGAGAGGATATCGGCGGGCTCGCCGGTTGCGACGCCAAGGGTGGGCCGCCCCAGGCTGGTGGCCAGGGCTAACAGCGCCGGCGAAGTGGTGACGACGAGACCCGCCGAGGCTACGGTCGCCAACAGGTCGATCGGAGCCAACTCACTGACTGCCAGTACCGTCCCTGCCAGGCCGCTATCGGCATCGTCCGTGTCGATCACGACCAGGTCAGTACCGGCTCTTCGGGCGATGGATGAGAGCGTCTGCTCGGCGCGTCCGCGCGTTGTCGGATCAACATCCGTCCAGTACCCAAGCACGAAACCTGCCGTCTCGGGCAGCGTCCCGCGAAGGCGAAGGTAGTCAGCTCGCGCGGTCAATGACGTCGGGTCGACAAGGCGGTCAGCCAGGGCGAGCGGATCCGAGACGGAGCGGGGTCTGCCTGGGGTTGTCGGGGCGGTCGTCGTTCCGGTGACGGGTAACCGTGATGAGAGCAGCCCAACTGACCACGGCGGCGCTTCCAGCATCATCGTGTGCAGTGGACAACCGGCCTCCACGAGGTCTTCGAGGACTCGCTGCAGGCTCGCTGGCGCGGCCGTTCCCGCCAGGACTACGACGGCCTCCACCTCGGCCCGCGTCTGGGAGGATCGCTCGGCGTCCCAGGGGGAAAGCGACCGCACCGTCTCGCCGGCCAGCCCCGTCTCCGTCGGCTCCGGGCTCAGCCCGTAGGCCCGCACCTCGAACCCGATCACGCGGCGCCTGATCTCGGCGAGCAGGACCGTGAAACGCACCCGGACCAGCGCCGGAAACTCGGACAGTCGCTCACTGCCATCTAGCAGGCCGATCACCGGCCGCCGGGGAGTGTTCTCCATGTGCCTGGCTATAGCGGCGAGCTCGCCCCGAAGCCGGTGCACTTCGAGGTCCATGGCCAGGATCTCGTCGACTACTGCCTCGTCGCCGGACCCCGTGCCCACTGGTAGGGCCCGCACGACAAACTGATAGGTCCGGCTGTCAGGATCACGGTCGACCTCTTGGAGCACCTCAGCGGAAAAATCGCCTGGCGACAAAGGGATCTCGGTCTCGAACGGTCCCGCCGTCGTCTGCAGCGATTCCGCTGGGACAAAACCCGCCGCCCGGAGCAGGCTGACGACGCTCGACCAGGTAAAGAAGCGGAGGTGGGTATCGTCCAGCAGGCCCAGGTCCCGATACTCGAACCGGCCCTGGAGCAGCGCTAGGCGCACCGAGCCATGGGCGACGTTGGGAATGGAGGTGACGAGATACCCGCCGTCGACGAGTAGCGCCCGGACCTGGCGCAAGGTGATGAGCGGGTTCCTGAGGTGTTCGAGGACGTCGGCGCAGACGATGACGTCAAAGGACCCGGCGCCGAGTTCAGCGACCAAATCCAAGTGGTCGAGGTCGCCGACGACGAGACGCTCGAGATGGGGCCGAGCCAGCTCAGCCGACTCAGGATCCATCTCAACGCCGGAGACCTCGTTACCGTGGCTTTGCAGGTAATCAGCCAGCTGCCCGGTGCCACAGCCGACATCCAGGACCCGCTTACCAGAGCCGACGAGACGAGCGACAAGTCCATGGGACGTCGTCGGATCGTCCGGATCGATCGGCGTGTCGTATTTCACCGGCCTCGAGTCCTGTCCGCGAGCACGGCATAGTCTAACGGGCTAGTGCCGCCGGATCGGTGTTCTGAGGGGTCGGGCCGCAGCCTCATTGGCGTCCGCGTGTCGTTGGCACGACGACTTTATCCCCCCGCCTCCAGGTCACCGATCTTCCAGAGACCACCGAGCGCCGCCACCCCGTTGGTCTCGCGAATGGGGCCCCGCTCGACATCGAAACGCAAGACGTTGCTCTGGTTGTCGTAGGTCTGCAGGCAGCTGTAGTCGGTGAGCGAAACCGAGAGGTCGTAGGTACCAGGAAGTAGGCGGATGGCCGCGAAGACCACCTCCACGTAGCCGCTCCCCGCGAGCTTCTCCGGCACACACTCCACGTCCCGGCTGGTGGGTGCGCTCACGCAAAAACCGTCAACCGTGGTGAACGTGAGACCGAACACCGGCCGCTCTATGGCCTCCTGCATCTCGTAGTGCAAACGCAGCACGGCCGGCTCACCGCTGTGCAGCCGAGTTGCAGGTTGCCCGGCTGCGTTCAGCAGCTCCACCTGCACGATACGCCCCTCGCCAGAGCCCCAACGCTGATGGCCGTCGTCGGCGACGGACCGGTTGACCTCGACGGTGTCGGTGTAGGCCTCGATGACCTCCCTCGGCGGCCCGACCTTCAGGAGGCGCCCGTGGCTGAACCAAGCGGCTCGATCGCAGAGGTTCTGGACGCTGTCCATACCGTGGCTCACCACCACGAGCGTCGTGCCGTTGCGGCGCAGTTCGGCGAACTTCTCGTTGCACTTCCGCTGGAACGCTTCGTCTCCGACCGCGAGCACCTCGTCGCACAGCAGCACGTCGGGATCGACGTTGATGGCGACTGAGAACCCCAGCCTTACGTACATCCCAGACGAATAGTTCTTCACTGGTTCGTCGATGAACTTCTCGATGCCGGCGAAGTCGACGATCTCGTCGAACCGCCGCCGCAACTCCTTCTGCGACAAACCCAGGATGGCCCCGTTGAGGAAGACATTCTCCCGGCCGGATAGTTCGTGGTGAAAGCCGGCGCCCAGCTCCAGAAGAGCAGACACCTTCCCGTGCACGGCCACGCTTCCGTGGTTCGGACGGAGGATCTTGGTCAGGCACTTGAGCATGGTGCTCTTGCCTGAGCCGTTCTCCCCGATCAGCCCGAACGCCTCCCCTTGGTAGACCTCGAAGGACACGTCCCGCAGCGCCCAGAAGTCCTCTGCGACCACCCGTCGGCCGCGCAGGATGGTGGCCTTCAGGGAGTTGTTTCGCTCCTTGATGAGGCGGAACTTCTTCGATACCTCGACCGCCTCGACGGCGACGGGTCGTGCGATCACAGCTCCTCCGCCAGCCCGGGCTCGAGCCGGTTGAAGACGTACCGCCCGACGAAGAACATTCCGACGGCCCAGGCTGCGAAGTACCCGAGCTCCCGCCAGCCCGGAAGGGTGCCGTCGTAGAGCACGGCGCGGTAGCACAGCACCGCGTCGGTCATCGGGTTGAGCTTCAGGTACTTCACGTACCGGGCCACACCCGTGGTGGTGAGCGGATAGATGATCGGCGTCATGTACAGCCACACCAGGAGGATGATGTTCATGAAGTGCTCGATATCACGGAAGTACACGTTGAGGGCACTGAGCAGGAGACCGAAGCCGAGGGCGAACACCGCCATGATGACCATGAGCAGGAGGGTGACGGGCAGGAACTCCAGCGCCTGGTAGTCGCCGAAGGCCACCAAGGCGACCACCAGGATCCCCATCTCGATGGCGTGGGAGACGATGTTGGCGCCGACGGTGGCAGCCGGCAGCAGCTCGCGGGGGAAGTAGGTCTTCTTGATCAGATTGGCGTTGCCCACGAGCGTGCCGATACATCCGGTGACGGTGTTGGAGAAGTAGATCCAGGGGAGCAGGCCGCACAAGAGCCACAGCGCGAACACATTGAGGCCGTTCACGCCTGCTTGCGGGGTGACTCGGAGGAAGAGCTTGAACACGATGGTGTATACGACCATCACCGAGAGGGGGTTGACGAGCGACCAGGTCCAGCCCAGGAACGACCGCTTGTACTTGGATCGCAGTTCCCGGAGCGTGAGGTTCGCGTACAGCTCCCTCTGCGAGCGGTAGGCCGCGACGCTCGTCACTGAGGTCCGGTCCTCACCGACTGGCGACCACGATGCGTGACGCGGGCGCTCAAACGACTCCTTGCCATCCGGCAAATCCTAGCCGTGCCCGCCTATTCGGGCTTGGCAGCTACCACAGCCAGGATGTAGCAGTCCTCGATGGCGTCGAAGAAGCCGACGTTGCCGGCGACCTCGGCCACGTCGAAACGCCCGGCAGCCAGTGACTCCCCGGCATAGTTGAGCCCTTTGGCCCAGGCGGTCTCGAAACCCGCTTCGGACAGCATCCGCTGCAGTTCGGGCCAGGTGTACTCCGCCTTGTGATCCGGGTCGATGAAGTCCGGCTGCTGTAGGCGGGTCACCCGGCCGTTGGGGGTGTCGAGGCCCAGCCACCCGCCGGGGCGCACAATGCGGTAGACCTCTTTGAGGACCACCGCGGCCTCCTCTGGGTGCACGTGTTCGATCGACTGCCCGGAGTACACCAGATCGACGCTGGCGTCCTCGAATCCCGAGAGGTCCACCATCGAGTGGTAGCGGTAGCTGACAGGGCCCTTGTCCGTCAGCACCACACCATCACTCTCCTCGGACCGGTAGATAGCATGGCGTTCGTCCGATGGCAGATCGACGATAACCAGGCTCTCGAACTGGTACGGGTAGCCAAGAGAGACCAGCGCGCCTCGCTGGTCACCGAGATTGGTCCCCCCCAGGTCGACGATCCGGCCCGCCCGGGGCAGAGCCCGGATAAAGCGGCAGCGCCCGACGTGGATCGAGGGCCCGAGGGTACGCAGCGTGAATCCCGGGGCAGACTCGAACTCGGGTGAGCAGCGGAGGGTCTGGGACATCTCCCGGGGGGTCAGGGACCCGTTGCGAACGGCGGGAACGAAGGTCGCCAGACCGGTGGGGTCGGGATCCCGGCCCAGCATCACCTGGTAGGCGAGGGTGACCGCAGCCTCGGGAGGGAGCTCGTTGAAGTCCAGCGAGCCCGGCACCAACCGGATCCGCTGGGAGTGGATCCAGTGGTAGGCCCGACGAGCGGTCGGGTAAACCGAGAGACTGGTGCGCGCTCGTTTTCGGACATCGTCCAGCCTGGCCACGAGCCATGAGCCTACCGGCGAACGCTCAACGACAACCCACCGCCTGGCGCCTTGACCTCGCACCTGTCCAGGCGTCTGCGACACTGGCTGCATGCGAGCGCGTTCGGCCGCGTCCCCGGTCCGTCTCCGTGTCGCGGTTGACGCCGAACCGCTCTACGGCCACGAGACCGGGGTCGGCAACTTCTGTCGCGGCCTCCTGAGCGCCCTGGCGGCGAGTGACGCCCTTGACCTGTCCGCGTTCGCGGTGACCTGGAGGCGCCAGGACCAGCTCGTCACTCTGGTCCCGACCGGTGTCACGGTCAGGGGTCGACCCATGCCGGCTCGTCCTCTCCGCGGCGCCTGGCGCCGAAGCAACTTCCCGCCTATCGATCTTTTCCTTGGGCCGGTAGATGTCGTGCACGGCACCAATTTCGTCGTGCCGCCGACTTCGACCGCGGCGCGCGTCGTCACCGTGCACGACCTCGTTCCGGTCCACTTCCCGGAGATGTGCGACCACGCCACGATCAACTACCCGGGACTCATCCGGAGGGCGCTCGACGGCGGCGCCTGGGTACACACGCATTCTCGGTTCGTCGCCGCCGAGGTCGTCGACGAGTTCAAGGTCGATCCCGCCCGGGTGCGGGCAATCCCATCCGGCATCCCGGACCTTGACGGTCATCTCGGCCCGGGCGGTGCCGGGCTGGCCGCGGGATCCCTGCCCCCCGGCATCCACAGGTACGTCCTGTCGATCGGTACCGTCGAGCCCCGCAAGGACTATGCCAGCCTGGTGCGAGCCTTCGATCAGATCGCACCCGACCAGCCCGATCTGGGCCTGGTCATCATCGGAGCGGACGGGTGGGAAGCGAGCGCGTTCGCTCGCGCCATGGGGATGTCCAGTCACCGGGACCGTATCGTGCGGCCCGGCTATCTCGACAACCAGGAGCTGGCTAGCTGGTTACGCGGCGCAGCCGTTCTGGCCTACCCGTCGCGCTACGAAGGGTTCGGGTACCCCCCGCTGCAAGCGATGGCCTCGAGTGTGCCCGTCGTAGCCACGAAGGCGGGGTCCTTGCCGGAGGTCCTGGGCGACGCTGCCGCCCTGGTCGACGTCGGCGACATCGACCAGCTGGCCGCCGCGCTGAGCGCCGTCCTCGACGACCCCGATTACGCCGCCGCGCTCACGAATCGCGGCCTTCGCCAGGTCGCTGAGTACTCCTGGGAGCGGTGCGCGCTGGAGATGATCGACCTCTACCGGACAGCCGCCGGTCCACCGCGATTGCGGGGCCGGCGGGCTCAGGCGGGGGCAGGTTCCGTCACGTCGGCCGCTCGTTCGATGACCTGATCGATGAAGCCGTAATCCTTGGCTTCAGCAGCGGTAAACCAGCGGTCCCGATCGGAATCGGCTTCGATCCGTTCGAGCGTCTGGCCCGTGTGAAAGGCGATCCGCTCCGCCATCATCTTCTTGAGATACACGATCTGCTCGGCCTGGATGGCGATGTCGGTGGCCTGACCCTGGGCCTGACCCGACGGTTGGTGCATCAGGATCCTCGAGTGAGGCAGCGAGAACCGCTTCCCCAGCGCTCCTGAGCACAGGAGGAATTGGCCCATAGACGCCGCCAGGCCCATGCACACCGTCGAGACGTCACACGGCACGTACTGCATGGTGTCGTAGATGGCGAGCCCGGCCGTCACCGAGCCACCCGGTGAGTTGATGTAAAGACTGATGTCACGGGTGGAGTCTTCAGCCGCCAGCAGGAGCAACTGGGCGCAGATCAGGTTGGCGTTCACGTCGTCGACTTCGGTACCGAGGAAGACGATCCGCTCCCGAAGGAGCCGCTGATAGACCTCCCCTGCTCGATCGGATCCGGTGATTTGGGCGGTTACTGACAGAGGAGGCACGGCAGACATGGAGTCGAGGGTATCGGGTCGGGCGCCGGTAGGTGTGAAGGCCGGGACCGACCTGGCGGGCTACGCTGCCGAGCGTCGCGGGCGTGGCGAAATTGGCATACGCGCCAGGTTTAGGTCCTGGTCCCGAGAGGGGTGGAGGTTCGAGTCCTCTCGCCCGCACCGTTGAGCACCGCTACAGGCAAGCGTAGTCCCGGTCGTACTTCGAAGATGGACCGTTGTACCCGTTGCCAACCAATCCGTACTGCACCAGGGTCACGATCCCGTCCGCGAAGGGTTCGTACAAGGTCCCGTACGGTGCGGGGATGGTGCCGGCGCAGAAGTTCTGGGCGCTGAAGTCCCCGCCCGAGATGTTGCCCGCCCCTGGTATCCAAAGGGGAACGTTGGGGAAGGCCAACGAACCGGCGACCTTCCCCCACTGGTAGGCGGTGGAGTAGATCCCGGGGACCACACCGCTGGCTTGGAGGCCGGCGTAGGCGCCCGAGATCACGCTGGCGTTGCTGGCCTGGCCAGCCGGGCCGCCGTTCCATGCCCCGTCGGTCTCCACGTCAAGCCACCACAGCCAGGGGTCGACCCCGAGGTTACGGGAGTAGGCGACCCAGTTGCGGGCCCAGTACCAGCCGAAGTTGTAGCTCTCGCAGCTGACGTTGCCATTGCACGTCCCGGCCGGACCGGAGTCCGAGACCGGCGGCGCCGGGCTGGGCAGGCCGTCCATGAAAATGTAGGCAGAGTCGTTGGACCCGGCCCAGGACACCTCGGCCGCGTAGCAGGGGTTCGGCGATGCGTCAATCGCGCCGCCGCTGACCTGCACAACGGCCACGCCCTGTGGGGCGGGCGGAATGGATCCGAAGAAAGGGAAACCTGGACACTGGAACTGGGAGATGTCATATCCCGTCGCCCCGGGAGGGAAAGGGTAACCATGCGCAGCAGCCATGCCGATGATTGGGGCCGGACCCGGGTCGCCGCCGGTCGACCCGAGGAAGGGAGCGTCACCGAAGGTGAAGATGC
>PMHH01000090.1:4194-11935 GCA_003156595.1 Acidimicrobiaceae bacterium | reverse complement strand
CCCCCCCACCACCCACCCCGCCCTTCGACCTGAGCGCCATCGAACACCTCGTACGCAATGCCCTACGGGACGCCATCGCCGGCATCTCAGCCCCCGAACGCCCCATCGACATCGGCGCCATCGAGCAGGTCGTCGACAACGCCCTCACCGACGTCACGGTCGCAGTCGACATGGGAGCCATCGAACGGGTCGTCGGCGACGCCCTGCGCCACGCCATCACCACCACCCGAGCCCAACAGCCCGAAGGCGCCGTCGACATAGCCGCCATCGAACGGATCGTCGCCGACGCCCTTCACCACGCCGTCGCGACCACCCGAGCCCGCGAGCCCGCGGTCGTTAATGACCCCCCGGGCGGATGGGTGACTCACGCCGCGCTCATCGGGGCGGCCGACCAGTTCCACCTGTTGTTAGAAGCATTCAACGACCGGGTCCGGTCCGGGATCAAGTCCCTCGAGGCGCTGGCGGACGAGCTCGCCGCGAGGGAGCGCAGCGCGGCAGCCTTCACGGACGAACTGGGCAAGAGCATCGATGCCAGCATGGTGCGGCTGGCGCACCACATCGACGACCGGTTGGACACGCTTTCCGAGCGCCCGGGCCCGAGGCCTCCAGGGCACTGAGCAACATTCCCATCCGCGCAGCGCTACCGTCGCAGGGGTGCGCGCTGCGTCCGACTACCCTGGCAACATGAGCCAGCTTCGGCTCGACCCGATGACGGGTCGCTGGGTCGTGATCGCCGGTGAGCGATCGCAACGGCCCTCAGACTTCCTACCGCGCCGCTTGCCTGTCGAGGACGAGCCGGTGCGCCCCTGCCCATTCTGCCCCGGCCATGAGGACGACGGCGCTTCCGTGCTGGAAAGCTACGGCCCGAACGGAGCCTGGCAGGTCAAAGTGGTGACCAACCGCTATCCGGCCTTCAGCGGCAGTGAGCCCATGGTGGTCACCCACCTGGGTCCGGTGTACACCCAGGCTCCTGCCAGCGGCGTCCACGAGGTGCTGGTCCTGGCACCGGAGCACAACTCCAGCTGGGCTGACTTGAGTGAGAGCCACTCGGCCCTGGTGATGGAGGCCCTGAGCGACCGCATGACCGCCCACGCCGCGATGGGCCTGCGCTACGGCCAGGCGGTCGTCAACAGCGGCCGCGAGGCCGGCGCGTCCATCGAGCATCCGCATGGGCAGCTGATGTCCATGCCCTTCATTCCGGGCGAGGCAGCCAACGAGCTGGCCGGTTTCGCCCGTTTCCGGGGCAACTGTTTGCTGTGCGCGGTGGTCGACGCCGAGGAGGACTCCGGGGCCCGGCTGGTGCACGCCGACGACCAGGTCGTCATGATCAGCCCGTTCTGGAGCGGAACCCCGTACGAGTTGCTCATCGTGCCCCGCCACCACGAGCCGCACCTCCATCACGCGGATCCGGCTGACCTCGCCGGTATCGGCCGGTCCGTGCAGCTCGCCCTGGCCGCCTTGCGGTCCCGTCTGGGAGACGTGGCCTACAACATCATGTTCCACTCGGCGCCGTTCCGGCCGAGCGGGGACTTCCATTGGCACGTCCATCTGATGCCGAAGATCTCGACGCGGGGCGGGTTCGAGATGGGATCCGGGGTGCTGATCAACGTCGTCGCTCCCGAGCGGGCCGCCGACGAGCTGCGCTCCGAGGTCAGCGCCCCGGCCTAGGCGCCCACCCGCAGTGCCCGCCCCAGTGCCCTCGCCGACAGGCTAGGTGAGCCGGTGCACGGTGGCCGGCGTCCACTGGCTCCAGGGCGGACCAGACCAGTCCATCACCCCGTGGTCGCCCTGGAGTGGCGGCCGGGGGCTGCCGACAACCTCGACGATGTCCCCGATCCGACTGAAGTTGAAAAAGGCCAGGGCGTTGGCGGGGCTCACGTTGATACACCCGTGCGAGACGTTCGTCACGCCCTGATCCGCGACCGACCACGGGGCGGCGTGCACGTACTCACCACTGTCGGAGATGTGCACGTCGTCGTAGACGGTCTCGTCATAGCCGTTCGGTGAGTCGACGGGGATACCGACCGTGGCTGAGTCCATCTGAACGACGCTCTCGCGATCCAAGACGATGTGGATCCCGTCCATGGTCGGATACTCCGTCCGGCCGCCGCTGATTGGGTACGTCGACACCGTTTTCCCGTTGAGGGTGACGGTCATCTCGTCGGTCTGCAAGTTGGCGATGGAGATGCGCGCCGCGCCCACGCTGAACGCATCGGTGAGCGTTCCCGACCCCCACTGCCCATCGCCGGCGTACCAACCGTTGAGGTCCGCCGACACGCTGACCTGCTCGTCGGTGGGCCAGAACGTCTTGGGTCGGAAGTGTAACTCGTGCTCACTAAACCAATACCACCCTCCAGGAACCGGCGTCGACATGCTGACGGTGATGTGTGACAGCACGGCAGCCTGCGCCGCGGTACTGGCGATGTCCTGATCGAACGTGAAGACGATGGGCTGCCCGACGCCGACCGACAACCCGTCGGCAGGCCAGACGCTGGCCGTCACCAGGGCCACCGGTGTCAGGGTGGTGAAGGTGGTGACCTTCTGGGCGCTGACGCCGTCTGGGCGGGTAAGGGCGACCGTCACCCGGTAGGTCGTGCCCGGTCGGAGCGTGGAGCTGGACTTCCACTCCAGCCCGGAGGCGGCGAGGGAGCCGGCGAGCAAGGTGCCCGCCGCATCGGTCACCCGGACCGAGGTCAGCGTGCCTGAGGTCGTCGTCACCGTCACGGGCGCGACAAGGGTCACGCCGGTGGCGCCGCTCGCGGGTGACACCGATACCGTCGAGGCCAACTGGACCTCCGCGGTGTGCACTGCCTGGGCCCGGCTGGCGGCCCGGGCGGCCGCGGCTTTGGCCTTCGCTGCCGCCACTGCCGCGGCACTGGGGCCACGGTTGGCCACGACCACGCCTGCCGCGGCCCCGGCCGCGACCAGCCCGACCACGGCCGCGATCGCCCACCATCTTGTCCACCACGATTGGCGCGCCAGATGACGCCCGCGCGATTCCACGCGACCAGAGTACGAGGCAATCCCAGCCGTGCACACGTCGCCCCCGTTGTGGCGCCGGCCTCCGGCGTCAGCTTCGTGGTAACACTTCGCGACTTTGGCAGCAGAGATGACCCAATAACGTCGTTGGCGCGACAAAGAAGCGGAAATGCGCCAAGAACCCGAAATGTAACACCATGAAAGATCGCCCCCGGCCGGCGCCAGCCCGATCCCGGGCGCTCAGTCTGGTGTCAACCAGAGCACCCCGAGCGGCGGCAAGGTGATCGCCGCGGACCAGCGCTGACCGTGCCAAGGCATCTCGTCGGCCACGACGGCGCCGTAGTTGCCGACCCCGCTACCCCCCCACTCGACCGCGTCGGTGTTGAGCAGCTCCCGCCAGCGGCCCGGCGCAGGCAAGCCGATCCGGTAGCCGTAACGGGGAACGGGGGTCAGGTTGGCCACGCAGGCCACCGCGTCCGCCACCCCTCCGTCCGCCCGGCGGCGCAGAAACGAAAGGACGCTCTGCTCGCCGTCGTTAGCGTCGATCCACGCGAAGCCCCCCGGGTCCATGTCGTTCTCCCACAGCGCCGGTTCGGCCCGGTACACCTCGTTGAGGCTGCGAACCATCGACCGCAGGCGACGGTGTTCGTCCCACTGGTCGAGGATCCACCAGTCCAACTGGGTCTCGTGGTTCCACTCCCGCTCTTGACCGAACTCGCCACCCATGAAGAGAAGCTGCTTGCCCGGGTGCGCCCACATCCAACCAAACAGGGCGCGCAGGTTGGCCAGCTGCTGCCAGCGGTCACCCGGCATCTTGTTGAGCAAGGATCCCTTTCCGTGGACGACCTCGTCGTGGGACAGCGGCAGGACGAAGTTCTCGGTCCAGGCGTACAGCAAACCGAACGTCAGCTCCCCGTGGTGGAAGCGGCGGTGAACGGGATCGTGGGAGAAGTAATCGAGGGTGTCGTGCATCCAGCCCATGTTCCATTTGAAGCCGAAACCGAGCCCCCCCAGGTAGGTCGGTCTGGAAACACCCGGCCAGGCCGTGGACTCCTCCGCGATGACGGTGGCGCCGGGATGAAGGCCGAAGACCGCCTCGTTCAGCTCTTTGACAAATGCCACCGCATCCAGGTTCTCCCGGCCGCCGAAGCGATTCGGCACCCATTGGCCCTCTTGGCGCGAGTAGTCCAGGTACAACATCGACGCCACCGCGTCGACGCGCAAACCGTCGGCGTGGAACTGCTCGATCCAGTACAGGGCGTTGGCTACCAGGAAGTTGCGAACCTCGTTGCGTCCGAAGTTGAAGACCAGGGTGCCCCAGTCCGGCTGTTCTCCTTGGCGGGGGTCGGCATGCTCGTAGAGGGCGGTGCCGTCGAAGCGGGCCAGGGCGAACTCGTCGCGGGGGAAGTGGGCCGGCACCCAGTCCAGGATCACCCCAATCCCGCGTTGGTGCAGGGCGTCCACCAAGGCGCGGAAGTCGTCCGGGGAGCCGAACCGGGACGTCGGCGCGTAGTACCCCGACACCTGGTACCCCCACGAGCCGCTGAAAGGGTGCTCGGCTACCGGCATCATCTCGACGTGGGTGAAACCCAAGTCGGCCACATAAGCAGGGAGCTGCTCGGCGAGCTCCCGATACGTCAGGCGCCGGTCCTCACCGTCACCGTCGGCGTGGCGCCACGAACCCAGGTGGACCTCGTACACCGCCATCGGGCTGCGAAGGAGGTTGGTAGTGCTCCGGGCTTGCATCCAAGCGTCGTCGCCCCACTCGTGCGCCGGGTCGTCGACGACGACACTGGCTGTGTCGGGCGGTGGTTCGAGGGCGAAGGCCATCGGGTCGGTCTTGAGGATGAGCCGGCCGTCCGAGGTGACCAGCTCGTACTTGTAGTGCGCGCCGGCGGCCACGCCCGGGAGGAATATCTCCCACACACCAGACGAGCCGAGCGACCGCATGGGATGGACTCGCCCGTCCCACGAGTTCCAGTCCCCGACCACCCGGACGGCCTTGGCGTTGGGCGCCCATACAGCGAACGACACGCCGGCCACGCCCTCATGTAGCCGCGGGTGGGCCCCGAGCATCTCCCAGAGCCGGCGGTGGTGCCCTTCGCCAAACAGGTGTAGGTCGAGAGCTCCGATCGTCGGTTCGGTATCACTAATCGTCATCATCGTCTCCGTCGACCAGGCGGCGGATCGCGCCCAGAGGTAGAGGTACCCATTCCGGACGGTGAGCTCGCTCATAGTCGAGCTCATACAGCGCTTTGTCGAGCTCGTAACCGATCATCACGGCGGGGGTGGACGCCGGGTCGGCCAGCAGGGCGTCAATCCCCTCTATGTCGCGGTAGCCCTCGAGGAACGCCCGCCGGTTGTGGGATTCCCATGCCTGGGCCAGTGGTTCCAGCTCCACCAGATCCGACACCGGACGCGCTAGCAGCGCGTAGCGAGCCGCGTAATCGAACGAGCGCAGCATCGAGCTGACATCCTTGAGGGGAGACGTCGGAGCGGTCCGCTCCGCGAGCGGCTTCGCCGGCTCCCCTTCGAAATCCAGGACGAACCATCCGGCGTCGGTTCGCATCACCTGGCCGAGGTGGTAATCACCATGCACCCGGATGGCGGGGCCAGGGTCCGGAACTGCCCGCAGTCGGGCCAGCAAGGGCGCCGCCTGGGCAGCCAGGCCGGGCCGGGCCGTTTCCGCGGCCATACCAGTCGTGGCCGCGTCGATCCCCACCGGCTCCTCGGCCGCGAGCAGGCGGGCCGCGATCCCGTCCACCAGGTCCGCCCACCCGACCCGGACCGACGGGCCGGCCTCCTGTCCGAAAGCCGCCACGAGGGCGAGGTGCATCTCCGCGGTCATGCGTCCGAGCCGGCGGGCCTCGGCCGCGAAGTCACCGCCGGCCTCGGATGGGTCGCCCGACGGCGAGCTGTACAGATCCCGCAACGACGTGAGCGCCAGGGCCCACCCTTCGGATCCGCCTGCCAGGTACTGCTGCCCGAACGCCAGGTCGTAAGGCTCCTCGCGCCACGTCAGCAGAGGAGTGGCGACGTGGGCGAACCCCGCCGCGGCCAAGGCCGACGTCACCTGCACGTCGGGATTGCGGCCCTCGTGGAGGCGGCGGAACACCTTGAGGATGACCCGGTCGTCGAAGACCAGCGACGTGTTGGACTGTTCGGCGGCCATGGGTCGGGCCAGGGCCGCAGTCTGCGACCCGCCGCTTGCCACCTGGAGCAGAACCCGGGCCAGCTCGGCATCGAGGGCGGCGTCGTAGAAGTAAGCCGATTGCGATTCCAGCGAGCCCAGCACGGCCTCCTCCCGTCCGTGCAGGAAGTCCGCTCGCTCGCCGGCGGGCCGCTCGCCGATCAGCAGGTGGTAGCGAACGCCGGCGACCGCCACGATCGCCTGCCAGAGCCGGCGGCCGTCGCCGGTCCACAGCTCGCGGCTCCGCTCGACGCGTACCGATTCGGGTCTCGGGGCCTGTGGCCCGGCGAACCACCGCTGAACGCCGAGGTAGGCCGGGATCAGCTCTTCGAGCCCGTCGGGCAGCATGGTGCTCATGACGGTGCCGGCAACGGCTCGGCGATCTCGAACCAGTAAAACCCGTGGGGAGCCAGGGTCACGAAGTACGGCAGCTCCCCGATGCGCGGGAACGGCACCCGACCCAGCAGCTCGATAGGACTCTTGCCCGCCCATCGCTGCAGGGGAAGCTCAGCCGGTTGGGCGAACCGGGACAGATTGCACACGCAGAGCACCGTGTCCCTGCCCGCCGGCCCGCCCTCTGGGTCCCTGCCCGCCGGCCCGCCCCTTGGGTCCCGTCCGGTGCCGTCCGCCTGCGCGGTCCGCACGTACGCCAGGACCGACGGGTTCTCGACCGAGATCACCTCGAAGGTGCCTGTACCGAACACCGGGTGCTGCTTGC
The DNA here is from genome assembly GCA_003156595.1 of Acidimicrobiaceae bacterium. Classification (GTDB taxonomy): domain Bacteria; phylum Actinomycetota; class Acidimicrobiia; order Acidimicrobiales; family Palsa-688; genus PALSA-693. The sequence goes on along the minus strand of PMHH01000090.1, from coordinate 5,048 downwards.
GCACCTCGAGCATCCGCTTCATCCAGTGCAGTTGTGAGCTGGGATCGCGCATCTGCGCCTCCACGTTGACCGCCTGGTAGCCGTAGACCGGGTCCATCAACGGCGGCAGATACAGCTGGGCGAAGTCCGCCCGGCTGAACCCGGCGTTGCGGTCAGGCGACCACTGCATCGGGGTGCGGACACCGTCCCGGTCGCCGAGATAGATGTTGTCGCCCATTCCTATCTCGTCGCCGTAGTAGAGAACGGGCGAGCCAGGAAAGCTAAAAAGCAGGGCGTGCAGCAGTTCCGCCACCCGGCGGTCGTTGTCGACCAATGGGGCCAGCCGCCGGCCGATCCCGAGATTGCGCTTCATGCGGGGGTCCTTGGCGTACTCCGCCCACATGTAGTCGCGCTCCTCGTCGCTGACCATCTCCAGTGTCAACTCGTCGTGGTTTCGCAGGAAGATCCCCCACTGGCAGCCGTCCGGGATCTCGGGGGTGCGGGCCAGGACCTCCGTGAGCGGATGGCGCTGCTCACGACGCACCGCCATAAACATGCGGGGCATCACCGGGAAGTGAAAGCACATGTGGCATTCGTCGCCCGTCCCGAAGTACTCGACCACATCCTCGGGCCATTGGTTGGCCTCGGCGAGAAGGACCCGGCCCGGGTAGAGCGCGTCAACCTCCTTTCGCAGACGACGCAGGTAGTCGTGGGTCTCGGGGAGGTTCTCGCAGTTGGTACCGGGTCGCTCGAAGAGGTACGGGACGGCGTCGAGGCGGAAGCCATCGAGCCCGATGTCGAGCCAGTATCGGAGAACGTCGAGCATGGCCTCGGCCACCTCGGGGTTGTCGTAGTTGAGGTCGGGCTGGTGGGAG
>PMHH01000090.1:0-4157 GCA_003156595.1 Acidimicrobiaceae bacterium | reverse complement strand
GTGTGGTTCATCACCAGGTCGGCGATCACCCGCAACCCCCGCTTGTGGGCCTCTTCGATCAGCTGGACGGCGTCGGCCAGGTCGCCGTACTCGGGCAGGATGGTCCAGAAGTCGCTGATGTCATAGCCACCGTCACGAAGCGGTGACTGGTAGAAGGGCAGCAGCCAGAGGCAGTCCACCCCGAGCCATTGCAGGTAGTCGAGCTTGGCCGTGAGACCGGGCAGGTCCCCGGTACCGTCGTCGTTGGCGTCGAAGAAGCCGCGTACCAGGACCTCATAGAACACGGCCCTCTGATACCAGCGGGATTCCGGGGCCACGAAGGGGCTTACCACGTGATGGCCTCGCCGAGGTCCAGGATGTGGGCCACCTGCCTGGAGGGATCGAGACGGATGTAGGACGCGTCCCCAAACCAGTGGTAGCGCTGCCCTGATAGCTCGTCCACGACGGCGAACGAGCGGTCGGACGGCAAGCCCAGGGCGCCCAGATCGAGGTACAGGGTGCCATCCTGCGCCCAGTATGGATCGAGATTGACAACCGTGAGCACGGCGTCGAACCCGTCGTCGCTGACCTTCGAGTAGGCGATGATCGCCGGGTTGGTCGTCGAGTGAAAACGGATGGACCGCAGCCGGTGCAGGGCCGGGTGGCGCCGTCGGATGTCGTTGAGCGCCGACATCAGCGGCGCCAGGCTGTCCGGCCGGCTGTAGTCCCGTTCCTTGATCTCATACTTCTCCGAGTTGAGGTACTCCTCGTTGTGCTCCGACGCCGGCAGGTTTTCGTACAGCTCGAACCCGCTGTACACCCCATAGGAAGGGCTCATCGTGGCCGCCAGCACCAGGCGTAGGGCGAAGGCCGCCGGCGGTCCGTAGCGCAATGGGCTCGCCAGGATGTCGGGGGTGCTGGGCCAGAAGTTGGGTCGCATGTAGTCGGCCGCCGGGCCGTGAGCCAGCTCCTCGAGGTAGGCCCACAACCCGTCGGGCCCATGCTGCTCGGTCCTCCAGGCGAAGTAGGTGTAGCTCTGACTGAACCCGGCCTCAGCGAGTCGGGCCATGACCTTCGGGCGGGTGAACGCCTCCGAGAGAAACAGCACCTCGGGATGTTCCTGCTGTACCGCGAGGATGAGCCACTCCCAGAAGGCGACCGGTTTGGTGTGCGGGTTGTCGACCCGGAAGATGGCGACGCCATGGCCGATCCAGTAATCGAGGATCTCCTTGCACGCCTCCCAGAGCGCCACCCGGTCCGCCTCCGCCGGCGGCCAGAAGTTGATCGGGAAGATGTCCTGATAGACCTTGGGCGGGTTCTCGGCGCAGGCGATGCTGCCGTCGGGGCGGTGATGGAACCACTCAGGATGCTCGCTGACCCAGGGGTGATCAGGCGAGCATTGCAGGGCGTAGTCGAGCGCCAACTCCATCCCGTGAGCTTGTACCTCTGCCACCAGTTGTAAAAAATCCTCGATGGTTCCGAGTTCCGGGTGGATGGCGGTGTGACCCCCCTCGCGGCCCCCGATGGCCCACGGGCTGCCCGGATCGTCAGGGCCGGCGGTCAGGGTGTTGTTGCGGCCCTTCCTCGCCGTCGAGCCGATGGGATGAATCGGGGGGAGATACAGCACGTCGAACCCCAGGGCGGCCAGGTCCGGTACCCGCTCCACGACCCCCTTGAAGCCGCCGAACGACCGCGGCAACAACTCGTACCACGCTCCATACAGCGCTCGTTCGCGGTCCACCCACAGCGGCTGCGACGGGGAGGAGGTGAGATCAGGTGCGAGTGCAGGTCCCCAAAGGGCGGCAGCCACGTCCGCTTCGAGGGCCGGACCGACTCGGGCCGCGTCCTCGAGACTGGCGTCGAGGAGGGCCCGTTGGGCGGCCGTGACGGCGGGGACCGTGCCGTTCGGTCCGATCGAATCGAGCAGGGCCAGCCCCTCGGCGATCTCGAGATCGATCGGCTGACCGGCCTCCAGCTTGGCCTGGACCTTATGGGCCCAAGTGGCGTGAGGGTCGGTCCAGGCCTCCACCACAAGCCGGTGGGGGCCGATCCGCTTGGGCACCACTACTGATTCCCACTCGTCGTCTCCCAGCGCCGTGAGCACACCGACCGATTCCGGCACCTTCCGCTTACCGGCGAAGAGCAGGACCCGGCCGGTAAGCCGGTCGTGGCCGTCCTTGAACACCACCGCGCTCGCCCGGACCATCTCTCCCACCACGGCCTTGGCGAAGTGGCCGGACGAGGGGGTGCGGGGCCGAATATCCTCGATCACCAGCCGTCCCGTCACCCAATTACCGTACCGTCCGAGGACCGGCCCTCAGGCGTCACGCCCCTGAACAAGGCCGTCAGTGGCCCCACGGGGCGCTGTCCCGTAGCTTCTACAGGCAATGAGGGCACTTCGCAGCTTCACCGTTCGGGCCCGCCTCCCCGAGGCGCTCGGCCCCCTGCAAGAATTGGCGTTCAACCTGCGCTGGTCCTGGGACCACCGGTCCCGGGATCTCTTCCGTTGGGTCGATCCGCAAATCTGGGAGTTGACGTTCCACGACCCGGTCCGTCTCCTCAGCCTGGTCGGGCGTCAGCGCTTGGATCAGCTGGCTGCCGACCCGGCGTTCATGGGGTTCCTCGGGGAGATGCACGACGACCTCCACCGCTATCTGGAAGCACCCAGATGGTTCCAGAATCGAGCCGCGAGCCCACTGCGAGGCGTGGCCTATTTTTCCCCTGAATTCGGGATCGCCGAGGCGCTGCCGCAGTACTCCGGCGGCCTCGGTGTGCTCGCCGGCGACCACTTGAAGGCGGCCAGCAGCCTCGGGATCCCCCTGACGGGCGTGGGGCTGATGTACCGCTTGGGGTACTTCCGTCAGCATCTGGACGCCGACGGCTGGCAGGAAGAGCGTTACCCGATCCTCGATCCGCACGGCATGGCCCTCGAGCTCGTGCCCGGCGTCCGGGTGTCGGTCGACCTGGCCGGCGACACCCTGGAGGCGCAAGTGTGGCGGGCCCGGGTGGGCCGGGTCGGCCTCTATCTGCTCGACGCCGATGTCGAGAGCAACGACGACGAGCTGCGCGCCGTCACGGACCGGCTCTACGGTGGCGGGTCCGAGCACCGGGTCCGCCAGGAGATCCTGCTCGGCGTCGGGGGTGTGCGAGCGCTGGAAGCGGCCGGCGTCGAGACCCAGGTGTTCCACACCAACGAAGGGCACGCCGGCTTTCTCGGCCTGGAACGCATCCGGAAGCTGATCACGTTGGAGAGGTTGCGTTGGGACGAGGCCATCGAGGCGGCCCGGGCGAGCACCGTGTTCACCACCCACACCCCCGTCCCGGCCGGCATCGACCGCTTTCCCCGGGAGTTGATGGTTCGGTACTTCAGCCGGTGGGCCGACGAGTGCGGGATCTCGATCGACACCCTCATGTCGCTCGGCCATTTCCCCGGCGAAGATACTGATTCCCCGTTCAACATGGCCGTTATGGGTTTGCGCCTGGCCGCCAAGTCCAATGGCGTGGCCCGCCTGCACGGACGCACCAGCCGGGAGATGTTCCAGCCTCTTTGGCCGCTGGTGCCTGCCGAAGAGACGCCGATCGGGTCCATCACCAACGGGGTGCACGCTCGGACGTGGGTGTCGTCGCAGATGGATGACCTCTTCTCCAAATATGTGTCGCCGGCCTGGGACGAGGCCGGACCGGAGGAGTGGGCCGGGATCGACGACGCTCGCGACGACGAGCTGTGGCGGGCGCGCGATCAGGGCCGCGACGCCCTGGTGAGCTTCGTGCGGGAGCGGCTGCGCAAATCGCTCGGAGAGGCCGGCGTCTCCGTCAGCGACGCGGCGTGGACCGATGACATCCTCGACCCCCGCTTCATCATCGTCGGGTTCTCCCGCCGCTTCGCCACCTACAAGCGGGCCACCTTGCTCCTCTCGCAGCCGGATCGTCTCCGGGCGTTACTGCTCGACGAAAAGCGCCCCCTCCAGCTGGTCTTCTCCGGCAAAGCCCACCCCGCGGATGACCTCGGCAAGGAGATGATCGCAGAGATCGTCCGCTTCTCGCGCGACCCGGCCGTCCGCCACCGGATCACGTTCATCGAGGACTACGACATCTCAGTGGCCCGCATGATGTACCACGGCAGCGACGTCTGGCTGAACACGCCGCGGCGTCCGATGGAGGCGAGCGGCACCAGCGGC
>PMHH01000016.1 GCA_003156595.1 Acidimicrobiaceae bacterium | reverse complement strand
ACCGCCTCTCGTACCAGGATGTCGTGACCGCGCATGAGGTCACGCGCCGCGGTGTCTCCCAGACGGCTCTGGAGGTCGGTCGACCCCGCCACGTCCGTCACGAGCAACGTGACCGGTCCCTCCGACAACCCCCCAGTCGTCACACCCTCATTCTGTCGGGAATCGCGAAGCGCCGCGCCCAGGATTGCAGCAAGAACTGCCGAGCCAAGGCGGTCAGGGAATCGCTTGGGCTGAACGGACACAGAAACGGGCGACCTAAGCACGCGGGTTCGACTCCTAAGAGAGCGCCGAGCCGATGGGCGGGCCGTTGGCGCCCCAGAACACGACCGCGACGGTGTCACCGACGTCACCCGATCGCCGGCTCGGTGGGATGGGCTCGGACCGTCGCCACCAATTAGGGCGCTAACACCCGAGCGCGTCGCACCCGCCTGGAGCGGAGCAGGCTGACGCTGCCGCCACCACCTGCTCCCGATTGGCCGCGACGGCAATACGTGAACGTGCCATCGCATGGAGTAGCCGATACGGCACCATCAACCCTCCCCAGGTCCTGACCATGCCGGGCTAGTCGGGTCCTGGATGATGATGCGCAAGACTGGGGCGATGATAGCTGCTGGCATTGGGCGGGACAATGCGGTCGGGCGGTCCTTCGCGCCATGAGTCGCGAACGCAATCGTCACGCCGGCGGTCGGTCTTCAGGCGCCGGTCCCAAGCCCCTTATCTGTGTGACTCATCTGTCTAACGGCCAAGGACAGATAACAGAACAGGTAACCAGTGGGCGGAATGGTGACCAGAAATGAACCGGCTCGGCAGCGAAACGAGCCCTTACCTGCGCCAGCATGCTGGCAACCCGGTGGACTGGTATCCTTGGGGCGACGAGGCGTTCGACGCTGCCCGTCAACGCGACGTACCGATTCTCATGTCAATCGGTTATTCCTCATGTCATTGGTGCCATGTGGCTGGCTCTGACGCTCACAAAACCAGGGAAAGTTTCAAAATGCCCCGTGAGCAGGCATTATCCGTTCCGGATCGGGCCAGCATGTGCCGGACGGTGACGGGGTGTCCAGGCCCAAATCTGTCTAACTCATCTGTCTGCAGCGCACCAGGCAACCCCGTACACGGGCGCTGGGCCCGAGCCAACTGTGGACTGATGCCGTCGACCTAGCGTGGGCGGCCGACTCGGCGACCGGTACGGCAAGCGCCGGACTTTTCTGATCGGCACCGTCGGCTTCGTCACCGCCTCGCACCTGTGCGGCCTGTCGATTTCGCTGACATACTCATCGGGCTCCCGGCTGGGCGGTCAGCGTGTTCGGCCCGGTGTGAGCGATCTCCGGCGTGCTCGGTCCGATCGTCGCTGGGTTTATCATCGCAGTCGACTTGGGCGGCCTGACGTGGCGACCGATCTTCCTGATCAACATCGTCCTCGGCACGGTGGGGTTCCTCGCCGCGCTCAATCTACCTGCCGCACGACGCCGCCGACTCCGACGTGGTGGTCGACGGCATCGGCGCTGGACTGCTCGGTCCCAACCTGCTGGGAAGAATGTACGGCCTAATCCAGAGCTCCACTGCGAGGTGGACACCGGCCCCGATCCTCCCTGGTGGCTTGCGCATCGGGTTCGCTTCGGCAGAAGGCCGGCGCCCAGGGGAGGACGCCGGCCTTCTTCGTCTACGTTTCAGACCCTTGGCGGGGGCTTCACTCTCATGGGCTGGGCTTGGACCAGAGCTCCGGAATGTCATAGTTGCAGGAGTACAACATCATGGCGTCGCCGTTCTGGGCTCCTGGTGTGGTGATGCAGTACTGGTAGTCGGACCCTTCGATACCCGATTCCAACTGGCCGACGAGGCCCGAGGTGTCCACTTCGGGACCGTATTCCCGGCGTTGGTTGCTGATGGTGGGGGAGGCGCACGTGTAGACGCCAGCCTGGGCTTCGCCGCCCGGGCTGTTCCACTTGGCCGGGGAAGACAGATTCGCCACCGCCGCCCGGTCCTGGCTGGGCGCCATTACAGATAGGGTCACCCAGCCCCAACGCGCCGTCGAGGGAACGGGCTGGTGGGCGCCGGCGGTGTCGGTCTGGCCCGGCGGGCGGCTATCGCCGACGGGGAACCCTCTCCGATTGCCGCTGTGGCGGTATGCCCCTGGCTGCCAGCGTTGGTGGGGCGCGTTGCGCCGTGGTTCAGGTGCGGTGAACGTCGAGTCGAGGCGACGCGGCCAGGGTCTGGTAGATCACGCAGTACCGTTCGGTGGTTGCCACCAGCTTGTCCAGGTCGTCGGACGGGGCGGAGGAGTCCAGGTGGAAGAGCAGGCGGATCTCGGCGAAACCGACCGGGGTGTCCCTGTCGACGCCGAGTGTGCCCCGAAAGTCGAGGTCGCCTTCGGCGGTGATCGTTCCGCTCACCTCGATGCCCTGGTTGGTGGCGACCGAGCGGAGGGTGACGCCGGCACAGGCCACGAGAGCTTGCAGCAGCATGTCCCCCGAGCAGGCCAGCGAACCGTCGCCACCGGTGGCCGGGTGCAATCCCGCTTCGACCAACGCTTGACCGGTCGCCACCGAGCAGGCCACCTCGCTGTCTGAGAGCTGCCCTTCTGCTCGCAGGGTGATGATGGCTGTTTCTGGGTCGTCCCGGTAGCGCTGTTTGATGGGGCGCTGGATGTTTTTTAGCTGAGCGGCGTCCACGGCCTGCCCTAGTCGCCGGTGGAGGGGTCGATCTCGGTGGTGATGCGCGAGACCCGGTCGGCGGGGAAGCCGCCACAGCGGGCGTGCTCGTAGAGGA
>PMHH01000063.1 GCA_003156595.1 Acidimicrobiaceae bacterium | reverse complement strand
GCCTCCCGAGCCGGCCGGGCTCGCCGGCGCCAACCGGGCCTCCAGCCGGACCAAGGCCACCTTGAAGATATCGGCAGCCAGCCCCTGGATGCCGGCGTTCATGGCCTGACGCTCGCCGGCGGCCCGGATCTGGTAGCGGCCCGACTGCAACTCGGGGATCAGCCGGCGCCGCCCGAACAGGGTCTCGGTAAAACCCCGGTCCCGGGCCTCGGCGACCACCCGGTCCATGTAGGCCCGGACGTTGGGGAATCCCTCGAAATACGCCTTGAGGATGGCCGCCGCCTCGTCGACCGGGATCGCCAGACGCTGGGCGAGCCCGTAGGACTCCATGCCATACGCCAGCCCGTACGACACCATCTTGGCCTTGGAGCGCATGGCGAGAGTGACGTCCTCGGGAGCCACGCCGTAGATGCGCGACGCCGTGACGTTGTGGATGTCCGTCCCGGTGCGGAACGCTTCGACCAGCCCCGGGTCCTCGGCGAGATGGGCGATGACTCGCAGCTCGATCTGGTTGTAGTCAGCCACCAGGAAGCGACATCCCTCAGCCGGCAGGAAGCACGACCGGAACCGCCGGCCCTCTTCGCTGCGGACCGGGATGTTGTGCAAGTTCGGCTGATCCGAGCTGAGCCGGCCGGTGCGGGCAACCGTCTGGTTGAAGGTGGCGTGGATCCGCCCGTCGGGCGCCACCTCGGCCAGCAACGACTCCCCGTAGGTTGACCGCAGCTTCTCCACCTCCCGGTAGCGGAGCAGGGCCTCGATGATCGGATGCTCCCCACGCAGCTTCTCGAGCGTCTGAGCGTCGGTCGAGTAACCGGTCTTGGTCTTCTTCTGCGGCGCCAAGCCCAGCTTGTCGAAGAGGACCTCGCGCAACTGGGGGGTCGAGTTGACCACGAACTGGATTCCAGCCAGGTCCTGGATCTCCTGCTCCAGCCGGTGGGCCTCGGACGCCAGCTCGCTCGCCAGCCCGCGCAGCCGCTCGACGTCGACCCGAACCCCGGCATCCTCCATCCGGCCCAGCACCCGCACCAGGGGCCGCTCGACCTCGTCGTACAGCTTCGACATGCCCCTGGCGCCCAGGGCGGCGCTCAGCGGTTCGACCAGCCGGGCCACAGCGGCCGCCCGGCGGGAGGCGTCGCCGGCGGGATCGGCGCCGGCGCCAGACAAATCCAGTTGCCCGGGCGGCGGGGCGTCGGGGGCCCGCAACTCGATCCGGGCGTAGCGCAGGGCCAGATCCTCCAGCAGGTACTGGTCACCCGCGGGGTCAACCAGGTAGGCGGCGATGGTGGTATCGAGCTGGAGCCGGGAAAAGACCACGCCCATCACCGCCAAGCCCCGCATCAGGGCTTTGGCGTCGTGGGCGGACACGTCGACCCCGTCGTCGCCGAGCAAATCCCCCAACGAGGCTCGCACAGCGGCGTCTTCGAGCAACGACTCGGACCACCACACCACCTCGACCGGGCCGTCCGTCGCCGCGGGCAGCGGAGCGAATGCCAGCCCCCGTAAAGGCGAACGCCCTTCCCGACCCTCCCACGCCCCGGCCACGGCCAGAGGAACGGCACCGGTCTGCCAGTCGGTGCTGCGCCGGACCGCCGCGGCGGGATCCGCCAGCTCCTCCACAATGACCTCCAGGGCATCGCCGGCGGGAGTCTCCTCGGGGCTCCCCATTTCTCCTTGGCCGGTGGCCTCTAGAAATCGGTCCCACATGGCCCGGGAGAACTCCAGGAAGTCGAACAACCGCCGCAGCTCCTCGGTATCCCACCCCCCGATGGCGGCCTCGCCGGCGTCGAAATCGACGTCCACGTCACGCACCAGCACCGTGGCCGTGGCGTTGGCGCGGACCTGGGCCTCGGAGTCGGCCAGGCTCTGGCGCAGCTTCGGCGACAGCTCGTCCAGGTGGGCGTAGATCCCGTCGATATCGCCGTAGGTGTTGATCAGCTTGGCTGCCGTCTTCTCCCCCACCCCGGGGACACCTGGCAGGTTGTCGGAGGGGTCACCCCGCAGCGCCGCGTACTGGGGGTACCGGGCGGGCGTGACTCCGGTGCGGGCCTCGATGCCCGCCTCGTCGTAGTTGGCGTAGTCGGTGACGCCCCGCTTGTTGTAGATCACCCGGATGTGGGGGTCCTCGACGAGTTGGTAGGTGTCGCGATCGCCCGTGACGATGAACACGTCGTCCCCTCGGGCCGCAGCCCGGGTGGCCAGGGTGGCCAGCACGTCATCAGCCTCGAAGCCCGGAGCGTCGATCAGCGGGATGTGCAGGGTCTCGACGAGCTGACGGGCCAGGCCCATCTGCTGGCGCAGGATGTCTGGCGTCTCGGCCCGTCCAGCCTTGTAACCGGGGATCATCTGGTGGCGGAAGGTGGGCTCGGGCCGGTCAAAGCTGACCACCAACTGGTCCGGGTGCTGGTCTCGGATCAGGTAGATCAGCATCGACATAAACCCGTACACCGCGTTGGTCACCTGCCCGGACGCAGTGGCCAGATCCGTGGGCAGGGCAAAGAACGCCCGATAGAGGAGCGAGTTGCCGTCGATCAGCATGAGACGAGGCATCAGGACCGAGCCTAGATCCGGGGTGTGACGTCGCCCGGCGGTAGGCTGTCGGGCATGCCCGAGGGGTTTCACCCACCGCTGGAGGAGTACCTCGAAGCGATTCACGAGCTTGGCGAAGAGGGCATCGTGGTCATCCAGGCCCGCCTGGCTGAACGTCTCGATCACTCCGCCCCGGCCGTGTCGGAGATGATCAAGCGACTGCGGGACGAGGGGTACGTAGAGGTGCGGGGCCGGTCGTTGCTGCTGACCGTTCGGGGCCGGGCGGTCGCCGAGAGCGTGGTGCGCAAACATCGCCTGGCGGAGCGGTTGCTGACCGACATCATCGGCCTGCCTTGGGAGAAAGCTCACCTCGAGGCCGGCCGATGGGAGCACGTCATCTCTGACGAGGTGGAGGCCCGCCTGGTCGAGGTCCTCGGCCATCCGACGACCTGCCCGCACGGCAACCCCATCCCGGGTTCGGGGGGCGCCGAGCCGGCCACCACCGCCCTCTCCGAAAGTCACCGAGGTGACCACGTGCGGCTGCAGCGGGTCACCGAACAGGTAGAGATCGACCTGGACTCCCTTTCGTACCTTTCGGCGCACGGGTTCATACCCGGCACCGAGGCGACCGTAGCGTCACGAGCGCCGGACGGGACGCTCATCCTGGACCTCGGGGCCCGCACCATCGCCCTGGGGCCGGCGCTGGCCCAGCAACTGTTCGTGACCGCCGCGTAGGCGCGTCGGCGCCCAGTTCCGGCCCATGGCCCGCCTCGGCAACATGTATGGACCCGACGCCACCTTCCTCGGGGTTCCGGCCGCGGACCTGTCCGACCCGGCTTCGTACGCCCACGCGGGCGCGGTGATCATCGGCGCCCCCTACGACGGCGGGACGTCGCACCGACCGGGGGCCCGCTTCGGCCCGCAGGCCATCCGGCTGACCGACTACCTGCCCCACGACGGGAGCCGGCCGCACCTGGCCCTCGGCGTCGACCCGCTGGTCGAACTGGGTGTCGTCGACGCCGGCGACGTCGAGATGCCCGCCGGGGAGATCGAGGCCTCCATGACCCGCCTCGAAGCGGCCGTCCAGCAGGTGGCGGCGACGGGAGCGTTGCCTGTGGTCCTCGGCGGCGACCACACCATCGCCTGGCCCGACATCACCGGGGTGGCCCGCCACGTGGGCTGGGGGCGGGTGTCGGTGATCCACTTTGATGCGCACGCCGATACGGGGAACACCCAGTTCGGGTCGTTGATCGGGCACGGCACTCCGATGCGGCGCCTGATCGAATCGGGGGCGGCGCGCGGCGACCGGTTCCTGCAGGTAGGCCTGCGCGGCTACTGGCCGGACCCGCCGACGCTGGCGTGGATGGCCGAACAAGGGATGCGGAGCTTCGAGATGACCGAGGTGGTCGCCCGGGGCCTCGACGCCTGCCTCACCGAGGCCATGGAGATTGCTACGACCGATTGCGACGGCGTATTCCTGTCCGTCGACGTGGACGTGGTGGACCCAGGGGCGGCACCGGGCACCGGCACGCCGGAGCCGGGCGGGCTCAGCGCCCGCCAGTTGCTCGACGCGGTACGGCGAATCGCCATGGAAGTATCCCTGGCCGGCGTGGACGTGGTCGAGGTCTCGCCGCCGTACGACACTGCCGAGGTGACCGCCTTTCTGGCCAACCGGATCGTGCTCGAAGCCCTCTCGGGGGTGGCGTGGCGCCGGTGTCCCCGCGAGGACGCGCCCGACCCGGCTTGGCCCCTCCTCGACCCCCGCCGGCGCCGCTAGCCACCGCGGTTACGCCCCTCCATCTCCTCCCAACTGCAACTTCAGCTGTCGGCTGGGTCCGGTCGCAGAGTCCCGGCGATGATCTGGTTGGCGATGTCCAGCATGGTCATCCGTTCGTGCATGGCATGGCTGCGGATCCAGGTAAAAGAGGCATTTTCCTTCCAGCCCAACTCGTCCATCAGGATCCCCTTGGCCCGGTCGATCGCCTTGCGGACCTCGAGGCTCTCCTCGAGCGTCTTGACCTGGTCATCCAGCGCCTTCATCTCGGCGAAACGTCCGATCGCCATCTCGATGGCGGGCAGCAGTTCGCTCTTCTGGAAGGGCTTGACGAGATAAGCCAGCGCGCCGGCGTTGCGGGCCTGCTCGATCAGGTCCCGCTGGCTGAAGGCGGTAAGGATCAGCACGGCACAGAGCCGATCGGCGTTGATCTCCCGGGCCGCGGTCAATCCATCCGTGCCGGGCATCTTGATGTCCAGAATGGCGAGATCGGGTAAATGGGCTCGCACCAGCTCGACCGCCTCGTCACCGCGGCCGGTCTCGCCGACTACCTCGTAACCCTCTTCTTCCATGATCTCTTTGAGATCCAGCCGGACGATCGCCTCGTCCTCCGCGATCACGACTCGTACTGCCACGGGCCTCGCTCCTTGTGGATCAACGACCATTGTCCGAGTTGCTGGCGTCCGAGCTGCTGCACCCCGGTAAGCGCCCACGCGCCCATCCGACCTGGGCCGATCACGACTTGGAGCCGTCGCTGCTGATCAGGCGGTCCAGCAGTTCGTCCTGGGTCGCTTGCAACTCCATCACGTCGGCGGAGACCATCTGGCGGCTGCGCCCCATGGCGTCGACGTGGCGCTGGGCTTCGGTGTACTCGCGGTGGGCGAGCGACGTCTCGGATACCAGGGAACGGATCCGAGCCTCATCGGCCGCGTCCGAGAGCACCGCCAGCTGGTCTTCGATCACAGCCAGCTCCTCGCGGGCGCGCCGCAACCGCTGGGCGACATCCATCAGCCGGCGCTCGATCAACACTCGCGACATGGTCTCCGCAGACTACTGGAGCGAGTCGCGGACAATCCGCCTTCGCCTATTCAGCCCATTCTCATCTGGTTCCGCCACACTAGAAGGGATGCGAGTGCTGGTAGTTGACGACGAACCTGCGGTGCGCCAGGCGCTAGATCGGGCCCTGCGGTTCGAGGGCTACCAAACCGAGAGCGCCGGCGACGGCCCCACGGCCCTGGGAGCCCACGCCGAGCGCCCGGCCGACGCCATCGTGTTGGACGTCGCCATGCCCAAGATGGACGGTCTCGAAGTGTGCCGGCGGCTGCGAAACGCCGGCGACCACACCCCGGTGCTGATGGTTACGGCCCGCGCTGCGGTCAACGACCGGGTCGCCGGCCTCGATGCCGGAGCCGACGACTATCTCGTCAAACCGTTCGCCCTCGAGGAGCTGCTGGCCCGCATCCGGGCCCTGCTCCGGCGCAGTGCCCCGGCGGGCGAGGACGAGGTACTGCGCTTCGCTGACCTGTCACTTGACCCGGGAACCCGGGAAGTGCGGCGTGGCGGCCGCTCCATGGAGCTGACGCGCACCGAGTTTCTGCTGCTGGAGCTGCTCCTGCGCAACGCCCGCCAGGTGCTCCCGCGCGAGCTGATCTTCGATCGGGTGTGGGGATACGATTTCGGCGCCAACTCAAACTCGCTCGAGGTGTACATCGGCTACCTGCGCCGCAAGACCGAAGCCGGCGGTGAGCCCCGATTGATCCACACCGTCCGGGGCGTGGGCTACGTGCTGCGCCAGCCCGCCGAGGACTAAGGGCGGTGACGACCTGGCTGCGCCGGAGGAGCTTCCGGGCCCGGCTCGGGGCGCTGGTGGCCGCGGCAGTGGGCGTGGCGGTGGCGCTGGCTGCCCTGGCGTCGTACCTCGCGGTCCACCACCAGCTGTACAGCCAGGTGGACTCGTCGTTGCAGAACGAGGCGGCTGCCGAGCTGTCGCCACAAGGAGCCGGGGGCGGCGCCGAGGTCTTTCAGCTACACGCGATCGAAGCGTTCCTCCATCGCTACAACGACAGCGTGCTCCAACTCGTCGAACAGAACGGCGTCGTCCCATATAGCAGCGTGGATCCGGGCTCGCCGAACCTCCCGGTGACCGCAGGCGATGAGGCCCTGGTGGGAGCGAGCGGCGGCTCGTACTTCCACACGGTCAGCTACGAAGGTCAGAGTTACCGCGTGTTCACCGTCGCGGCGACGGTCCAGGTTGCGGGGACTAACGCCGACACGCCCGCTGCCATCCAGATCGCCCAACCGATAACGGACATCGACCGCACCCTCGGGGATCTGCGCCTCATCCTGTGGATCACCACCCTGGCCGGGATTGGCATCGCGGTCGGGTTGGGCTACCTGGTGGGACGGGCCACCATCCGCCCGGTCGAGCGGCTCACGGCCGCAGCTGAGCACGTCGCCGCTACCCAGGACCTGGACGCCACCATCGACGAGCAGGGGGACGACGAGCTGGCCCGATTGGCCCGATCCTTTAATGCCATGCTGCGGGCTCTGGCGGCGTCGCGCCAGCAGCAGGCCCAGCTCATCTCTGACGCCGGCCACGAGCTGCGCACCCCCCTGACGAGCCTCCGCACCAACATCGAGGTGCTCCTGCGCATCAAGGATCTACCGGATCCGGACCGAGCCGAGCTACTGGCCGATGTGCACGCCCAGCTGGAGGAGATGACGACCCTCGTCGGAGATGTGGTCGAGCTCGCCCGGGAGGACGAAGGGCAGGCCGAGCCCATCGAGGTCCGTCTCGACCCGATCGTCGAACACGCTGTGGAGCGGGCCCGGCGCCGCGCTCCGGCAGTGACCTTCGACGTCCGGCTCACCCCTGGCTCCGTGCGGGCCCAACCGGCCCTGCTCGAACGGGCGGTGCTCAACGTCCTCGACAACGCCGCCAAGTGGAGCCCTCCGGGCGGCACGGTCCGGATCCAACTCCAACGTGGCGACATTTGGACCCTCGACGTGCTCGACCAAGGCCCTGGCATCGCCCCCGACGACTTGCCGCATGTGTTCGAGCGCTTCTACCGAGCCGAAGCCGCACGGTCCCTGCCCGGGTCCGGGCTGGGGCTCGCCATCGTCCAGCGGGTCGTGGCGGGCCACGGTGGCACAGTGACCGTCACGTCGCCTCCAGGCGGCGGGACCTTGGTGCATATCGAGCTGCCGACCGTGACCGAGCACGAACCGAACCCGGAAGGAGGCTTGTCCGACAAGCCCGACCCGGCGAGGCATCCGGAGCAACTCTCCGGCGCCTTCCAGCAGCTCTGACTGCAGACTCGAACCCCGACTCGAACCCCGGACCGCCTGGCGCGTTCAACCGCCATTCGACGATCGTTCAACCCCTCTCCTCCATGGTGTGTGCAGGCCGATGGCCTCCCGGTCAGGGCCTCACACCAAGAGAGAAGAGGAGCAACAAATGAAGCGTCTCATCGTCGCACTATCGCTCGGATCGCTGATTTGGGTCGGAAGTGTCGCATTGGCTTCGGCCGTCACGGGGCCCGAGATCGACAAGGCAAACGCCACCATTCAGGTCGCGGCGACCAAGGTCACGGCCATTCAGTGCCCGGGCTTCAACGCTGGTGGAGTAAACGCACCCTACGAGACTTGGACGTTCGGATGGAAGGGCACCGAGACCAATACACCACCCGTCTCCACCAACTACAACCTGACTGGGACCTTCACTGTCCCCAAGGTGACATGGACCGTCGACTTGGCGACCGGCCGCGGGGTCCTCACCGGCACGGCCACCCTTAAGAACGTGCCTCCGGACGGCTCCAAGGTCGAGACGATCTACTCCGGGGCGTTGACGCTGATCACTCAGGGCATCCCGGGTCAGGATGCCGCCGGCAACGACGCGGTGCCCGCCAGAGGATGGATGAACGCCGCGACCTACAAAGGCACGGTCAAAGACGGCGGCAACCTGCTGGCGAACGTGGAATTCGAGATCAATCCTGCGTTCGGAGCCAACGGACAGTTCGGCGACGCCAACCCCTCCCTCGGCATCCCCGATTATTCCGTTTGGACCAACCATCAAGCCTGCTGACAGACGAACGCGGCACAACTCGGCGAGGCAGTCGATGCCGAAATCGAAGACACGGTTCGAGGGCCCCGGTTACTCCGGGGCCCTCGTCCTGTCTCGTCCGGTTCGTTGTCACGGCCTACCGGCCCTTGCTACCATCGGCTACGGAGGAGCAAATGGGGCGGCTTGCCTTCGGGTTGCTGGGACCAACGGTCGTCATTGGGGAGACCGGGGCCGTTCCTCTGCCGGGCGTGTTACGCAGACGGCTGTTGACCCGTCTCCTCATGTCGGCCAACCAGCCGGTCCCGGTCGACGTCCTCAGGGAGGACCTCTGGGAAGGACGCCCCCCTCGCAGCGCGGCCACGACCCTCAAGAGCCACGTATCGCTCCTCCGCCGAGCGCTCGGGGACGACCAGTTGGCCTTCGACAATGGCGCGTATATCATCACCGTTGCCCCCGAGGATCTGGACATTTGCCTCTTCGAGGAAGAGGCGGTGGCGGGGCGGACCGCGCTGAGGGAGGCCGAGATCCGGCGCGCCGCCGAGTGTCTCGACCGGGCGCTGAGCCTATGGCGCGGACCGGCCTTGGCTGACGCCGGCGGCGCGGCGTGGGCGACGCCTGTGGCCGTACGTCTCGAGGAACTGCGCGCCGCCAGCCTGGAAGCCTGGCTGGAGGCGAGGATCGGGCTCGGCGAGCATCATGAGGTCGTCGCCGCCGCTGAGGCAGCCGTAGGCGACCACCCGCTTCGGGAAGGCTTGTGGGCGAAGCTGATTTTGGCCCTGTACCGGTGTGGACGGCAGGCCGACGCCCTGCGGGCCTACCAGCGGATTCGGGCCCGACTCGGCGACGAGCTCGGGATTGAGCCCGGGCCGGAGCTGGCCGACCTGGAGGTCGCCGTCCTCCGCCAGGAGCCGGCGCTGCTGGCCGGCCTGGAGGTCGCCATCGTGCGCCAGGAGCCGGCGCGGCGGGCCAGCACCCAGGCTCCCGCCGAGAAGACCCCGGGCGCGGAACCATCAGCTCCGGTCGTTTCGATCGGAGTCGGGGTGCAACCCAACAATCTGCCAGGCGAGCTCACATCCTTCGTCGGCCGTGAGACCGAGCTCGACGAGATTGCCGTTTTGCTGAGCACCAGCAGGCTGGTAACTCTCACCGGCAGCGGAGGTGTCGGCAAGACCCGGCTGGCCCTTCGGATGGCCCGAGCCGAGGTGTCCCGGCCCGGGGAAGGTGTCTGGCTGGCCGAGCTGGCCGCCGCATCCGACTCGAAGCAGGTGCTGCGCGAGCTGGCCAACACTGTCGGGGTGAGGGACGAGGCGGGAGTCGATCTGGCCGTGGCGGTCTCGAACCGCTTGGGCGACGGAGAACAACTGCTGGTGCTGGACAACTGCGAGCAGGTGAGCGCGGCGGTAGCCGAGCTGGCCGTGAGACTGCGGCAAGCCAGGGGCGGGCTTCGGTTGCTGGTCACGAGCCGGGAGCCGTTGCGCGTCGCGGGGGAGGCGGTGTACCGGGTGCCGTCGATGTCGGTCCCTGAGCCCGATGACAAGGTCGACCCCGGCGAGCTCATGAGCTCCGAAGCCATCCGGCTGCTCGTCGAGCGGGCGAGAGCGCAGCAGCCTGGCTTCAAGTTGGACGCCAGCAACAGCCCGGCCGCGGCGTCACTCTGCCGGCGCCTCGACGGAATCCCTCTCGCCCTCGAGCTGGCGGCTGCGCGGGTGCGGTCGATGTCGCTGGCGGACATCGAACGCCGGCTCGACGGGCGTTTCCGCCTGCTCACCGGCGGTAGCGAGACGGTCCTGCCACGCCAGCGAACCCTACGTGCGCTGGTTGACTGGTCCTACGACCTGTTGAGCGACGCCGAGCGAGCCGTGCTGTGCCGCCTGTCGGTTTTCGCCGGCGGGTGGGACCTGGCCGCGGCCGAGACCGTAGCTGGCGACGAGAACCTGGACCGATGGGCGGTCATGGACCTCCTTTCCTCCCTCGTCGACAAGAGCCTGGTGCAGGGCGATACGACCGCCGACGCGGCGCGCTACTGGCTTCTCGAAACGGTCCGCGAGTATGCGGCTGAGCGCGGGCACGAGCGGGGCGAGCGCGAACTCGCCACGGCCCGCCTCGCGCACGCTCGCCTCTTCCTCGACCTGGCCGAAACGGCCGCACCCCACTTCTCCGGAGCGGGCCAGGTGGTGTGGCGGTCTCGTCTCGAACTGGACTACGGCAACCTGCGCGCCGCGTTCAGCTACTGGCTCTCCGACCCCTCCGGCGCGGATGAGGCGCTGCGGTTCGGCACCGCCCTCGGGTGGTTTTGGAGCAGCCGGGGTTCCTACGGCGAAGGGGTCGAGTTGATCGAGACCGCCCTCGGCCGCCACGACGCGACGGCACCGACGGCTTTGAGATGCGCGACGCTCAACATCGGGGGGCATCTCCTCTGTCGCCGCGGCGACCTGACCCGGGCGCAGATCGCCCTCGAGGAGGCGGTCGGGATCGCCCGCAGCCTGGCGGACCCCGCCCTGACGGCTGACGCCCTGCGCAACCTGGCCTGGGTCGCGGACCGGAGGGGGGAACATGACAAAGCCATCGAGCTGGCCACCGAGTCGGTCGAGCTGGCGTCGCGGTGCGAGGAAAGCCACCTGCTGGCTAGGGCATACGATGTCCGAGCCGCGGCTCGACAGGACCAAGACCCTGCCGGCGCCCGATCTGACTACGCCATCTCACTCCGTTATTGCGAGGCCGCCGAGGACCACCACGGTCAAGCCAGCACGCTCAACAACTTGGCAGTCCTCGAGCTCGAGCAAGGCCATCACGACGAGGCTCGCCATTATTTCGCCCGGGGTCTCGAGGTCGCTCGGGAGACGAACAGCGTCGGCATCCTGCCGTATCTCGAGTACGGCGTCGGCTTGGCCGCGGCGTTGGAAGGCGAGCTCGCTGAAGCCCGGCCGGCGTTCGCCACAGCCCTCCAGATCGCCCGCCAAACCGGTCAGCGTTCCCTCGTGGCTTACGCCATCCTCGGCCTCGCCGTCACGTCGGACCGACGAGGCCAGGAACAGCAATCAGCCATGCTGCACGGCGCCGCCATGGCGATCTTCGACCAGCTCAGAGAGGCACCGGAGCCGCTCGAGGCCGGGCTCCGGCAACGATCGCTGGCAGCCCTGCGCGTCACCATCGGCGATGGTGTGGAGCGTTATGCCGCGCTAGGCAGGTCGTTGCCGCTCTCCGAAGCCATAGCCCTGTCCCTCCGCCCAGACAGCGAAGGCCTTGACAGCCATGACAGCCTGGTCGACCGTCAGGGTGGTCGCGACACGGTTCCGAACGTAGGGAGGGCGAGATGAGGGTTTGGCCGCGTGGGTTGTGGGCGTTGGTCGCGGGTCTGTCGGGCCTATACGCGTGGGCGTTGGTCACGCCGGACGGGGCTGCCGGCGAAGCCACCAAGGCCACCCCGGCCACCCCGGCCACCGCCGAACTGTCTCTCCGAACTGCGCCCGAGCCGCTGTCGGTGACATTCGTAGCCAAATCCACCGGTTTCTCGGCCCCGGTTGTCTCCTATCTCTGGAAGTTCGGCGACGGAACGTCCACCACTACGAGCAAGCCCGAGGTGGTCCACGCCTACCCGACGACGGGTCGATTCGCGCCGGAGGTCACGGAGTCCACCGACGCGGGAGAGCAGGCGTCCGCGCCGGGCGTCGTCGAGCTGTTCGACTGCGCCGCCGGCCCGACCTGCGTCGAAGAACTGAGCCAGGTGGACGGTGTCAAGACGTGGCAAGCCAGCGGCCCAACCAGTCCCGGCGCGGCCGCAACCGTGGACCTGTTCGTCGGTCCGTACCGGATCTCGAACTGCCAAACCTCCGTTGGGACCGACGGGGCGCTCACCGACAGCGGGTTCTCCGGTGATCTCACCGTCAAGGTGGTCTATCAGGTCGCCACCTCTACGTCCGGATCGACGACCTGCTTCGCGTCCGTCGTCCCGTTCCGGGATGCCCAGGGCCAGACGGTCACCAGCGGCGCCCTGCCGAAATGCTCGGTGGCGGTTGCCGTGCCCCCGTGCGTGAAGTCCGTCTCGACCACGACCACCGCATCGGGGTCGGAAGTCACCAAGGTGCTCGTCATCCCGCCGGGCGACCCCAAGGTGGGGGCGCTCTGAATCGGTCGGAGCGGCATAGACCTACCGCGCGGTAGTTCTCAGTGTCGTAACCGAGACGACACACCGCCCGGGTAGAAAACTGAGGTGTGAAACTCGCGTGCCCGGAGCGGGATTCGAACCCGCATGCCCTTTCGGACAATGGTGTTTGAGACCATCGCGTCTGCCTGTTCCGCCATCCGGGCGGGCTGGCAGAGCATAGCTGTTACGTATTGAAGAGCCGGTGGGTCAGAGTACCCGGGCCCACGCTCGTCATTCCCAACTCACGCCCCCAGTCAACCCCCCAGGAGGTTCCCTGCAGTGCCTGCCTTCGTGTTCCCCGGCCAGGGTGCCCAGCGGCCGGGGATGGGCCGTCCGTGGATCGACCACCCCTCCTGGGAGGTGGTCGAAGACGCCTCCGACGCCGCCGGCCGAGATATCGCTCGCCTACTGCTCGAGGTGCCGTTCGACGAACTGACCGAGACCCGCAACGCCCAACTGGCCACCTTCACCTTCAGCCTGCTCGTGATCGACGCTATTGAACGGCTCGGCATCGAGCCAACCGGCGTCGCCGGCCACTCCGTCGGGGAGTACAGCGCGTTGGCGGCCAGTGGTGCCCTCGGGTTCGAGGACGGCATTCACGTGGTCGCGGAACGCGGCGAAGCCATGCAGGCGGCGGCCGACGCCCAGCCAGGGATCATGAGCGTGGTGGCGGGCTGCGACGCGGACACCGTCGACATCGCCTGCCGACTCGCCGACGGCGAGGTGTGGGTCGCCAACTTCAACAGCGCCGAGGAAACCGTGATTGCCGGCGAGGCCGGCGCGGTGGCCCGGGCCGGGGCCTGCGCCATGGAGCTAGGAGCCCGCCGAGTATCTCCGGTGGCGGTGGGCGGAGCCTTTCACACTCCCTTCATGGTCCCGGCCCGTGACCGGCTGCGGAAGATCCTGGCGACCGTCACCTTCCACGACGCCGAAATCCCGGTCGTCGCCAACGTCGACGCCCGCAACCACACGGCGGCGGCGGACTGGGATCTGCTCCTGGCGGCCCAGCTGGTGAGCCCGATCCGCTGGCAGCAGAGCATCATGCGCCTCGGTGGGCTGGATGGTGGTGGCGACGCCCAGCAGTTGTTCGTGGAGCTCGGGCCCGGGGATTCGTTGTCGACGATGATCCGCCACACGCTGCCCAGCGTGACGACCGTGGCCGTCTCGGCGCCGGCGGACCTGGACCGCCTCGTCGAGGCCGTATCGGGCGACAGCGCCCTGCACGCCTACGCGGTCGGTCACCAAGGCGAGCATCTGTACGTGTCCGAGCGGGTGGTGATCAGCCCCGGGCCGGGCATCTTCGAGCCCGCTGCCGATCTCGACCTCGACGTCGGCACTCCCATCGAGGTCGGTACCCTGTTGGGAATGGTCGCCGGCGCCGAGGTCAGATCGCCGTTCGCCGGGCGCCTCCAGGGGGCACTGGCGCAAGCGGGCGAGCGGGTGCAAACCGGCCAGCCGATCGCCTGGTTGCACGCATCATGACCGGCGCCGCCATCACCGGTTGGGGCATGGCGCTGCCCGAGCAAGTCGTGACCAACGACGACATCGCCACCTTGTTCGAGACGAGCGACGAGTGGATCGTCGAGCGCAGTGGGATCCGCACCCGCCGGGCCGCCACTGGGCCATTCGTCGTCGATCAGCCACCCCACCACCCCGAGGACGGCCTGGGCACGACCGCCGGCCTGGCCGCCCAAGCCGGGCGGCAGGCCTTGGATCGAGCCGGCGTGGTCGCGGCCGACATCGGGCTCCTCCTGCTGTGCACGACCACCCCCGACCAGCTCATCCCGGCCAGCTCGGCCGCGGCTTCCGCCGCCCTCGGGATCGGTGGCGGCGCCATGGACCTCAACGCGGCCTGCGCCGGCTTCACCTACGGCCTGGTGACCGCCGCCGGGCTGGTCGCCGGCGGCATGGACCGGGTGTTGCTCATCGGTGCCGAGACCCTCACCCGGGCGACCAACTGGACCGACCGCACCAACGCCTTCCTCTTCGGGGATGGCGCCGGCGCCGTCGTGATCGAAGCCGTGCCTGGCGACGGTGCGCTGCTGGGATGGGACCTCGGCGTCGACGGGACGCTGGTGTCGCTGCTCTACGCAGACCACGGGTCCGGGATGGTCATGCGGGGCCAGGAGGTCTTCCGCAAGGCGGTGCGGGTGACCGTGGACTCCGCCCACCTTTCTATGGAGCGGGCGAAGGTCACCATCGACGACATCGCCCTGTTCGTCCCCCACCAGGCCAACAAACGGATCATGGAAGCGGCCGCTTCCCGGCTCGGATTGCCGCCCGACCGCATCGCCTCGGTGATCGACCGCACCGGCAACACCAGCTCGGCATCCATTCCGCTGGCCTTGGTGGATGCCGCCGAGAATGGCCGGCTCCAAGACGGCGACCTGGTGCTGCTCTCCGGCTTCGGGGCTGGCATGACGTGGGCTTCCGCGGTGTGGCGTTGGGGCTGGTAAATGCGTCGTCTGACCGCCCACTACATTCCCTTGCACCCTCACCTGGATGGAGGATCCAATGGCTGACAGCGATACGTTCGACAAGTTCAAGGAGTGTGCCGTCGAGGTGCTGCACGTGCCACCCGAGAAGGTGACGCCCGAAGCCAGCTTCGCCGACGACCTCGACGCCGACAGCCTGGACCTGGTCGAACTGGTGATGGCCCTGGAGGAGCAGTTCGGCATCACGGTCGACGAGTCGGAGCTCGAGGGGGTCTCCACCGTGGGCCAGGCGTACGACCTGGTGTCCTCGAAGCTCTGATGCTGGTCGTCCACCCCTCGCCAGATGGCCGGGAGGGCGTCCAGGGCCGCCGGGTGGTCGTCACCGGACTCGGGGTGGTTGCGCCCTGCGGCATCGGCCGGGACGCCTTCTGGGCCGGCCTGCTCGGGCCGCCTCCGTCGGGCCCACGGCGGATCGTGGACTTCGACGCCACTGACCTGTACGGACCCAAGGAGGTGCGCCGGGTAGACCGGTTCACCCAGTTCGCGGCGGTGGCCGCCGCCGAGGCCCTGGCCGACGCCGGCGGCCTGGACGGACCGAGCGGACTGAACTCCGATCCGGACCGGACGGGCGTGATCATCGGGACCGGGGTGGGCGGCATCGAAACCCTGGAGACCCAGATCGGGGTGCTCCGCGAGAAGGGACCCCGGCGGGTCAGCCCGTTCCTGGTCCCCATGATGATGGGCAACCGAGGCGCCGCCGACGTGTCGATGCGCTACGGGTTCCGGGGCCCATGCGAGACGACCGTGACGGCGTGCGCGGCAGGGACGCACAGCGTCGGCAACGGGGCTCGGCTGATCGCGACCGGTCGTTGTGACGTTGTCGTCGCCGGGTCCGCCGAGGCCGCCATGACCGAGACCAGCATGGCCGGCTTCTCCAACATGACCGCCCTGTCGACCAGCGGCGTGTCAATGCCTTTCGACGTAAAAAGAGACGGCTTCGTGATGGGCGAGGGTGGCGCGGTGCTGATCCTCGAGGAACTGGAGGGGGCACGGGCGCGCGGCGCTCACATCTATGCCGAGATCGTCGGGGCCGCGAGCACAGCCGACGCCCACCACATCACCGCGCCCGCCCCGCATGGCACCGGCGCGGTGGCCTGCATGGAACTGGCCTTGCTGGACGCCGGCCTGATGCCTGAGGCCGTCACCCACATCAACGCCCACGGGACCTCCACCCCGGCCAACGACCTTCCCGAGTCGGAAGCCATCGTCAAGGTCTTCGGTCTGCCCGGTCCGGCTGTCACCTCGATCAAGGGCATCACTGGTCACTCGCTCGGAGCGGCCGGGTCGCTGGAGGCGTTGGCCCTGGCCTTGACCATCGAGCGGGGCCTGATCCCTCCCACGGCCGGGCTCACCGAGCAGGACCCCGAGATCCGTATCAGCGTGGTGACCGGGGAGCCGCGGGTGTGGACGCCGGCGCCCGCCCTGTCCAACTCGTTTGGCTTCGGGGGCCACAACGGCACCCTGGTAATGGCGCCCGTCGTCTAGCCAGCCAACGCGGCCAGGAGGTTCGAGGGGGTGTCCTTGGGGGAGATCTTGTACCAAACCTCGGACAACTTACCCTTCTCGTCTACCAGGAACGCCGAGCGCACGATGCCCATATAGGTGCGCCCGTACATCGACTTCTCGGCCCACACCCCGTAGGCCTCGGCCACCGCGTGGTCCTCGTCGGCGAGCAACGGGAACCCGAGCCCGTACTTCTGGTCGAACTTGGCCTGCTTGGAGGGCGCATCCGGGCTGATCCCCAGCACCACCGCATCACCGATGTCGCCCCGGATATCCCGCAAACCACAGGCTTGAGTGGTGCAGCCCGGCGTGTCGGCCTTCGGATAGAAGTACACAAACACCCGACTGTGTTTGACCAGTTTCGATAGCTGAACCTGCTGCCCCTGCTGGTCCAACAGCTTGAAGTCCGGGGCCTTGTCGCCCACTTTCAGTAGGTCTGCCATTACGGCATCGTATGCCGTCATCGTCCAAAGATCCCGATTCGTCTCGACCGGCTGTGGCATGCTTCCCGTCAAGCGGAGAACTGATCCAGGGGAGGTCGTGATGGACACGCGCAAGCTGGTGGCCGAGGCGGTCGGCACATTTTTACTGGTGTTCTTCGCGGTCGGGGTGGCGACCGAGTCCTTCGGGTTCAAACTCTTCGGCTCGAGCGTCTCCGCTGGTGTCGTGACCACCGCGTTGGCGTTCGGCCTGGTACTGCTGGCCCTGGCGTACACCCTGGGCCCGATCTCGGGCTGCCACGTCAACCCGGCCGTCACCATGGGGTTCGTCGTCTCCGGGCGCATGCCGCTCGACGAAGCGGTCGGCTACTGGGTCGCCCAGTTCGTAGGCGGGGTCGCCGGGGCCCTGGTCCTGTTCGGCGTGCTCTCGGCGTCGCCGCTTTACCACCGCCGCACGATCGGTCTCGGGGCCGACGGCTTCGGGGCCAACTCGATGGTCCACATCGACGCCGTCGGCGCCTTCGCGACCGAGGGCGTCCTCACCCTCCTCTTCGTCTTCGTGGTCTTGTCGGCAACGAGCAAGCTGGCCGCACCCGGGTTCGCCGGTCTGGCGATCGGACTGGCCTTGACCGTGGTGCACCTGATCGGCATCCCCCTGACCGGAACGTCGGTCAACCCGGCCCGCAGCCTCGGACCGGCGCTCATCGTCGGGCACACCGCGCTGAGCCAGCTGTGGCTCTTCATCGTGGCTCCGCTCGTCGGCGGGGCGCTCGCGGCCCTGTTGTACAAGTTCTTCTACGCGGAAGACAGCGCGGCCGCGCCGGCCGCCCCCTGAGGTAGCCTTCGGGGGATGACGTCGGTCTCCCCCGCCGACCTTTCCGTAGGGGCGTTCAGCAACACCCCGCCTTGGATCATCGACCTCGCCGAGTTGCGATGGCGACCGGGGGCGGGTGAGTTGCGGGCGGCCACGGCCCGCCAGGTCCCCGATCTGGTGCGGAAGCGTCGCCTCCCCCCTGGCCGGCGGGTGCTCCGCGTCGGTACCGAACTGGGCCGAGCCATCAGCGGCTGGTACCTGATCGAGCGCCGTCAGGGGCGCCGCCAGGACCGCCCCGAAGTGTCCCGAGCCGGGTTGTCCCGCCGGCTCCGCCTCGCCTTCCAAACGCTCGGCCCCACCTACATCAAGCTGGGTCAGATCCTCTCGTCGGGCGAGGGCCTCTTCCCACCGGAGCTGGTCAACGAGTTCCGGCTCCTCCGCGATCGAGTCCCGCCCGAGCCGTTCGAGGCGGTCCGGGGGGTCGTCGAAGAGGAGCTGGGGGCGCCACTGGACGAGCTCTTCGAGTGGTTCGACCGCGAACCCCTGGCCGCGGCCTCGATCGCCCAGGTGCACGCGGCCACCCTCCGTAGCGGTGAGCAGGTGGTGGTCAAAGTGCAACGCCCTGCGGTCGCCACGACCGTGCGGACCGACCTGGCCGCCATGAGCTGGATCGCTCCTTACCTGATCGGCCGGATCCCGGTGGCAGCCCTGGCGAACCCGCCGGCGCTCGTCGAACTGTTCGCGGAGACCATCGTCGAGGAGCTCGACTTCCGACTCGAAGCCGACAACATGATCGACATCGCCGCGGTCCTCGCCGCCACCGGCCAACGGTCGGTGGTCGTGCCTCGACCGCACCCGGTACTCGTGACCCGCCGGGTGCTGGTGATGGAACGCCTCAGCGGGTTCTCCTTCGACGATGTGGTCGGCATGCACGCGGCTGGGATCGACACCGCCGCGGTGGTCCGGGCCCTGATGATCTGCTTCTTGGAAGGGGCCACCCTTTTCGGCGTGTTCCACGGGGACCTCCACGGAGGCAACCTGTTCGTCCAAGCCGACGGCACGGTCGCCCTGCTCGACTACGGCATCACGGGCCGGCTCGACGAGACCCGTCGGCTGGCCTTCCTGCGGATGTTGATGGGCGGCACCATCAACGACCCGAAGATGCAGCTCGCCGCGCTCCGCGACCTGGGTGCGCTGCCGGCCGACACCGACCTGGACGCGGTGATCCGGGACCTCGGTATCGACCAACCGGTCAAGGACCCGACCACCATGGCCCCCGAGGAACTGCTCACCGAGATCCGAGAGATCATCAAGCTCCTTCTGGCCTACGGGGCCCGTTTCCCCAAGGTGCTGATGCTCTACGTCAAGGATCTGCTCTTCCTCGATGGCGCCCTGGCCACCTTGGCCCCGGATGTCGACCTGTTCGCCGAGGTCACCCATATCGCCACCTATTTCACAGAACGCTATGGGGAGCGCATCGCCTCCGAGGTCGGCGTCGACCCGCGCCAGCATGCCCTTGACTTGGACGGCATGCGCGCTCAGATGGGCGTCACCCCCGATGTCGAGAGCATGAGCTACCGGGACCTGCAAGCCAGGCGCGAGCTCATTCGCAAGCGCATGGAGGATCACCGCAGGCACAAGCGCTGAGGGGGCCCAGGCCAGCCGCTCAGCGGGTACCGGACCTTCCTCCAACTCGAACCGGTACCATCATGAAGAGGACGTTCCCCGCGTCCGGCTCCCCCTTTCCCCCGAAATCAGGACTTTTCGTGCAACGCGCCGATCTTCGCAATGTCGCCATCGTGGCCCACGTCGACCACGGTAAGACCACCTTGGTGGACGCCATGCTGCGTCAGTCAGGGGCCTTCCGGGCCAACCAGGCGGTGGCTGACCGGGTGATGGATTCGATGGACTTGGAGCGCGAGAAGGGCATCACCATCCTGGCCAAGAACACCGCCGTCCACTACGGGCACCTGAAGATCAACATCGTCGACACCCCGGGTCACGCCGACTTCGGCGGTGAGGTGGAGCGGGGCTTGACCATGGTGGACGGCGTGCTACTGCTCGTCGACGCCAGCGAGGGCCCGTTGCCCCAGACCCGATTCGTGCTGCGCAAGACCCTCGAGGCCCGGCTTCCAGTGATCTGCGTCATCAACAAGATCGACCGACCCGACGCCCGTCCGGCCGAGGTCATCGACGCGGTGTACGAGTTGTTTATCGACCTCGGCGCCGACGAGCAGCAGATCGACTTTCCGATCGTGTACTGCAACGCGCGGGCGGGCCAGGCCGCCATGGCCGCCGAGGACGTTGAGACCAGCCCGGATCTCAAGGTGCTGTTCGACCTGCTGGTGGAGCGGATCCCAGCGCCGACCTACGAGGAGGATCATCCGTTTCAGGCCTTGGTCACCAACCTGGACGCCTCCCCCTACGTGGGCCGGCTGGCCCTGTGTCGTATCCGCAATGGGCGAGTCAAGAAGGGTGACCCCGCTGCGTGGTGCCGCCACGACGGCAGCATCGAACGGGTGCGCCTCTCCGAGGTGTACGTCACCGAGGCCCTCGATCGGGTGGATGCCCCGCCGGAGGGGGCCGGACCTGGTGACATCATCGCGGTCGCCGGAATTCCCGAGATCATGATCGGTGACACCCTCGCCGATCCCGACGACCCCCGCCCGCTTCCGGTGATCGTCATCGACGATCCGAGCATCAGCATGACGCTCGGTGTCAACACGTCACCACTCGCCGGCAAGGCCGTCGTCGGCGCCGCGGCCGGCACCAAGCTCACCGCTCGGCTCATCAAAAGTCGCCTCGACTCCGAACTGGTCGGCAACGTCAGCATCCGGATCCTGCCCACCGAGCGACCCGACACGTGGGAGGTGCAGGGCCGGGGCGAACTGGCCCTGGCCGTGCTGGTGGAGCTCATGCGCAGGGAAGGCTTCGAGCTGACTGTCGGCAAACCCCAAGTGCTCACCAGGGAGATTCACGGCAAGCTGCACGAGCCGATGGAGCGCGTCTCCGTCGACGTGCCGGAAGACTTCATGGGCGTGGTCACCCAGCTGTTGTCGCTGCGCAAGGGCCGCATGGAGACCATGACCAATCACGGCCACACCGGCTGGTGCCGGATGGAGTGGCTGGTCCCGTCGCGCGGCCTGATCGGATTTAGGACCGAGTTCCTCACCGAGACCCGCGGCACCGGCCAACTCCATCACGTGTTCGATCGCTACGAGCCCTGGCACGGCGACCTGCGAACCCGTCCCAACGGGGTCATGGTCGCGGACCGCCGCGGCCCCACCACTGCCTACGCCTTGACCAACCTGCAAGAGCGCGGGGCCATGTTCGTCGGGCCCGGCGTGGAGGTCTACGAGGGCATGCTCGTCGGCGAGAACGCCCGATCCGAGGACATGGACGTCAACCCCACCAAGGAGAAGAAGCAGACCAACATGCGGGCCGCGGCGTCCGATGAGACGGTGCGGCTGGTTCCGGCCCTGCAGCTGTCGCTGGAGCAGGCCCTGGAATTCATCCGCGAGGACGAGTGCGTCGAGGTGACCCCCTCGACGGTGCGCTTGCGCAAGGTGATCCTCGACGGCGCCGAGCGCGGCCGGCGCCGGGGCGCCAGCCGGGCGCCCCGAGACTGATCGCGGGTCCCGTGTGGCACGGTCGGTCACGGGTCCCGTGACCGACCGTCGGTCACCGCTCTCGAGCAGCCGCACCCTCGTAACGCGCCTGCAACATGGCAGTGCTAAACCACAGGTGTACTAATGGGCGATCTCTTCGACGGCTACGCCCCGCCTGACACGTTCGGGGTGACGGCATGGGACGAGATGTTCGACCCTGCGGGTGCGCCCCGACCAGCCGTTCGGACCCTGCACGACGCCCTCCAGGCCCTGTCGGTCGAGGAATTCGAGGCGCGGGGCGCGGCCCGGGACCGGGCCTTCCAGGACCGCGGTATCACCTTTCAGCTATCCGGCGAGGAGCGACCGTTCCCCCTCGACCTGGTGCCCCGCATCATCCCCGAGGAGGAATGGGTCGTTCTGTCGGCCGGCGTCGTGCAACGGGTGAAGGCCTTGGAGGCGTTCCTCGCCGATGTCTACGGGGCGGCGGAGATCCTCGACGACGGGGTCGTTCCGAGGCGCCTGGTGACCACGTGTGAGCACTTTCATCGAGCTGCCTTCGGTGTGGACCCGCCCAACGGGGTCCGGATCCATGTGGCTGGGATCGACGTGGTCAGGGGGGCAGATGGTCGGTTCTACGTGCTCGAAGACAACCTGCGGTGTCCGTCTGGTGTCTCCTACGTGGTGGAGAACCGCCGCATGATGGCTCGGATCTTCCCAGAGCTGTTTGCCAGTCATCGGGTTCTGCCCGTCAATGGCTACCCGGCCAAGCTGTTGGAGGCCCTCCGGGCTGCGGCTCCCGCCGGCGTAAATGACCCGACCGTCGTCGTATTGACTCCCGGGGTGTACAACTCGGCCTACTTCGAGCACACCTTCCTGGCTCGCCAGATGGGCGTCGAGCTCGTCGAGGGGCGGGACCTGATCTGCCGGGGCGGCCGGGTGTACATGCGCACCTCCGGGGGAGAGCAGCGCGTCGACGTGGTGTACCGGCGGATCGACGACGAATACCTCGACCCGTTGCACTTCCGCCCTGGCTCGTTGGTCGGCTGCCCCGGCCTATTGAACGCGGCCCGAGCCGGCAACGTCACCGTCGCCAACGCGGTGGGTAACGGGGTCGCCGACGACAAGCTCACCTACACCTACGTGCCGGAGATCATCCGCTACTACCTGGGCGAGGATCCGATCCTGCCCAATGTCGAGACCTACCGATTGGAGGACGCCGACCAGCTGGCCTACGTCTTGGACCACCTCGAGAGGCTGGTCCTCAAACCGGTGAGCGGTTCGGGCGGTTACGGCATCCTCATCGGGCCCCAAGCCGGCGATGAGGAGCTCGCCGAGGCCCGCGTCGCGGTCGCAACCGAGCCACGCGCCTGGATCGCCCAGGAGCTGGTGCCACTGTCAACCGCCCCGACCAGCTCCGACAATCATCTGGCCCCTCGTCACCTTGACCTCCGTCCTTTCGCAGTCAACGACGGCCAACAGGTCTGGGTGATGCCGGGTGGGCTCACCCGAGTGGCGCTCCGAGAAGGCGGCCTCGTCGTCAACTCCAGCCAAGGTGGGGGTTCCAAAGACACCTGGATCACGCTCGACGATCACCGTGCGGCTCGGAACCGGCAGTCCCAGTCGCAGTCCGCCAGCACCGTCGGCGCCTCGCAGCTCCGGCCGGGTGTCGGCCCGGGCGGCAGGCAGCCGGGCCGCCGGCCCGAATCTGGTCCCGGCCTGGAGGACATCGATCAACAGCAGCAGCAACAACAGCNNCAGCAACAACAGCAGCAGCAGCAAGGAGGTGCCACATGCTGAGCCGGATCGCCGAGAGCCTCTTCTGGATCGGTCGCTACATAGAGCGGGCCGAAGACACCGCTCGCATCCTCGACGTCCACATCCACCACCTGCTGGAGGCGCCGGCCAGCAGCGAGAGCGAGACCTGTCTGGCTCTGTTGAGCATCATGGGCGTCGTCCCCGCGGACAGCGAGCCCGCTGGCGGCGAAGCGGCGAACGGCACTCCGCAACCTCTCCCGGCCTCGCCGAGCGCGGATGTCATCGGCGACAACCCGGATGCTCGCATGGTCACCGAACTTCTGGCCTTCGACGAGACCAACCCGAGCTCCATCGTTTCATCGCTCACCGCAGCCCGGGTCAACGCCCGTGGGGTCAGCGAAGCGATCAGCTCGGAGATGTGGGAGTCCCTCAACACCACGTACAACGCCCTTCCCGGCCAGGTCGCCCTGGGCCGGCGGATCGGGCCCTACGGCTTCTTCCGCTTCGTCAGAGAGCGCGCCGCGGTCATGGCCGGCCTCACCGATTCGACGATGAGCCGCGACGATGCCTGGCGCTTTTTGGTCCTGGGTCGCAGCCTCGAGCGGGTCGACATGCTGGCTCGACTCCTGTCGACAGCAGTCAGAGGCGGGGACCCGGAAGTCGACTGGGTCGTCCTGTTGCGCTCCTGCTCGGCTCACGAGGCCTTCCTACGGACCTACCATCGGGAACCAGAACCCAGCCTCGCGGCCGAGTTCCTCCTGCTCGATCGGCTGTTCCCCCGCTCAGTGTTCTGCGCCCTGTCGACCGCCGAGAATTGCCTGGCGGAGCTCGACCCCCGATCGGGCCGGGCGGGGATGACCGACGAGCCTCGCCGCATCCTGGGTCTGGTCCGCACCAACCTGGAGTTCCGCCGTCTCGATGATCTCCTCGAGGATCTGCCCGGCCAGTTGGATTCGGTGCAGACTGGCTGTGGGGCGGCCAGCGCCGCGCTGGCCAGCCGGTACTTTCGCCAGACGAAGCCCATCGAGTGGACCCTGGAGGGCACCGGACTGGGATCCGACCTGGTCATGGGGAACCGCACGTGAGCTGGCGGATTCGGGTCGAGCACCTCAGCCACTACCAGTACGCCGGCGTGGTGGACTCCTCCTACAACGAGGCCAGGATCACGCCGATGACCACGCCCTGGCAGATGGTCCTCGATGGTCGGGTGGAGGTGGAACCGGCCAACCAGCCTCTGCGCTATCTGGACTATTGGGGAACGGTGGTCCACGCCTTCGATCTGCAGCAGTCCCACCGGGAGATGACGATCATCGGGCGGTCCGTCGTCGAGACCAACGTCGCCGCCGGGTCGGGAGCCCACCTGGACTGGACGGAGGTGCACAGCGAGCGGGTCCGCGACGATTTCGCCGAGCTACTGGCCCCCACCGTGTATGTCCCGATCGATCGTCGAATCTCCGACATCGCCAACACCATGCAGGTCGAACAGTCTCCGGCCACCGCCGGACTGGCCGCCATCGCGTGGGTCAGGGATCAGCTCACTTATGTGGCCGGGACCACGGGTGTCCACACCTCGGCGGTCGAAGCTTGGGATGGCGGGCAGGGGGTCTGTCAGGACTTCGCCCACCTGGCGCTGGCAATGGTCCGGGCCATGGGTCTCCCCGCCCGTTACTGCTCGGGATACCTCCACCCCGACCCGGAAGCCTTCGTCGGTCCGACCCACAAGGGCGAGAGCCACGCCTGGATCGAAGTATGGACCGGCGACTGGCAAGCCCTCGACCCCACCATCGGCGAACCGACCGGCGAGCGTCACGTCCTGGTAGCACGCGGCCGCGATTACGCAGATGTGTCGCCCATCAAGGGGATCTTTCACGGCGGCCCCACCGCTCACTTGGACGTGACGGTGAACTTGACCCGCTTGGGCTGAGCGCTCGCGCCAACACCTGGTGGCTGGAGGACAGGCCGCGGGCACGAGGGAAGGGGGGCTTGTGGTCGGCTGTGGTGGGGGGAGCGGACTTGTTGGCGGTTGCATCGGCCCCCTTCCCTCCGACTCCATTGTCGGGAGACGCGGTGGGTTCGGCAGGGTCGGCGTCAAGCGCCGGTCGCACCCGGCTTGGGGTGGCTGCGGGCCGATTGGTTGCTCCCTTGACCGCTTGACCCCGACCCGATGGCGGGAGATGACAGGGGGGACCTCCTGGGCAACAGCAGCATTCGCCGGCGCCTTCTCTGCACGCGCAGTTTGTCCTTGGCGTGGGCGCTGACCGGGCGGGTCGCGCTCACTCCACCTTGGGCCGAGCCGGCTCCACGAGGCGTTCAGG
Source organism: Acidimicrobiaceae bacterium (assembly GCA_003156595.1). GTDB lineage: Bacteria > Actinomycetota > Acidimicrobiia > Acidimicrobiales > Palsa-688 > PALSA-693. The sequence continues at coordinate 13,189 of PMHH01000063.1, read as the reverse complement.
CCACCTTTGGCCGAGCCCGCTCGACGATAGCGTGTACGTCGACACCGGTCGGCAGCGTCCCGAAGGCCCGGCCCCAGTCACCGTCGAGCCGGCTGGCGCAGAAGGCGTCGGCCACCGCGGGATGGCCGTGGCGGACCAGGAGGGCGCCCTGCAAGGCCAGGGCCATGTTCTCGACGATCCGCCGGGCTCGGGCCTCAATCTGGCTGGTATCGGCCAGCTCTCGCCGCAGCCGTTCAACTGCCGCGTCGAGCCGGTGGTCCCCGCCGGCGGCGCCGTCCAGTTCGGCGAAGTAGGCCTCTACTGACTCCGGTGACCGGGCCATGGCGCGCAACACGTCGAGACAGATGACGTTGCCCGACCCCTCCCAGATCCCGTTGAGCGGGCTCTCCCGGAACAGCCGGGGCAGGATCGACTCCTCGACGTACCCGTTGCCGCCCAGGCACTCCAGGGCCTCCGCGGCAAGCATGGGATGCCGCTTGCAGAGCCAGTACTTGCCGACCGCGGTGGCCACCCGACGGAAGGCGACCTCGTGGGCGTCCGCTTCACTCGCGGCGTCGTAGGCCCGAGCCAGGCGGAGCATCGTGGCGGTGGCGGCTTCGGACTCGACGGCCAGGTCGGCCAGCACCCCTCTCATCAACGCCTGGTCGATCAGAGCGGCACCGAACGCCGTCCGGTAGGCGGCGTGGTGGGTGGCCTGAGCCACCGCCTGGCGCATCCCTGATGCCGCGCCGATCATGCAGTCGAGGCGGGTGTGGTTGACCATGGCGATGATGGTGCGGACTCCCCGCCCCTCCTCGCCCAGCAAGCGCCCCCACGCTCCTTCCAATTCCACCTCGCTGGAGGCGTTGGACCGGTTCCCGAGCTTGTCCTTGAGGCGTTGCAAACGTAGGGCATTCGGCTCGCCGTCGGGCGCAAACCGCGGCACTAAGAAGCAGGAGAGCCCGCCCGGCGCCTGGGCCAGCATGAGAAACAGATCGGACATCGGCGCCGAGCAAAACCACTTGTGCCCGGTCAGCCGGTACGTTCCGGGCCCCTCTCCTCCGGCCGGCTCCGCCCGGGTCGTGTTGGCGCGCACATCCGATCCCCCCTGCTTCTCGGTCATGCCCATCCCGGCCAAGGCGCCCCGCTTGCCGGCCACGGCGACAAACGACGGGTCGTAGTCGCGACTCGTCAGCTTCGGCGACCACTCCGCCAGGACCTCCGGTTCGGCCCGCAAGGCCGGAAGAACCGAGTACGTCATGGAGATCGGGCATCCGTGGCCGGCGTCCACTTGACCCCACAGGTAGAAGCCGGCGGCCCGGGCCACGTGGGCGCCGGCCCGGCTGTCCTCCCACGGCGCGGCGTGCAGCCCGGCGGCCACCGCCACCTCCATGAGGCGGTGGTACGAGGGGTGATAGTCGACCCGGTCGAGGCGGTGTCCGTAGCGGTCGTGGGTGCGCAGGACCGGGGGGTGCTGATTGGCCTCGAAACCCCAGGCGATCGACTCGGGGGCACTCGCCCGCCGGCCCAGTTCGTTGAGCGATTCCTCGGCCCAGGCCGCCCCGTGGCGGCGCACACCCTCCATCAGGGCGGCGTCTTCCCCGAAGGCGTCATAACCCTCGAGCGGCGGCGGTTGGTTGAAGACGTCGTGAGTCGCCATTTGACCTCTCAGTTGAGCAGCGGGTTCGGTTGGGCAGCGGCTCTAGTTGAGCATGGGGTCGTTCGGGTAGGCGGCCACCAGGGCGAGCGAGCCGCCTTGCCGGCGCAGCACCCGTTTCCAGAGATCGTCGGGCTCGTCACAGAAGGGATCGTCAGCCTGGGCGTCGAGGATCCACCAGGCGCCGGCTCCGAGCTCGGCTTCGAGTTGGCCGGCGCTCCATCCGGCGTAGCCGGCGAACACGCGCACCTGGCTGAACGACGCCTGCAGCCCGTCGGGATCCAAGTCGAGGTCAAGGGTACCCACCTCCGGCAGCACGGCACTCCACCCCAGCGGCGGAGTTGAGGCTGCCGGATGACCGAGAGCCCGGGCCAGACAGATGACAGCTTGGTGCTGCACCGGGCCGCCGACGAAGACGACAGCCGGCGAGGCGGCCAGATGCTCCCACCTCGGCAGCGGCGCGGCCAGCATGGTGTCACTCGGCCGGTTGAGCACCACGCCGAGCGCTCCTTCCTCTCCGTATGCGAGCACCATCACCACGGTCCGGTCGAAATTGGGGTCGGGTAGCAGCGGGTTGGCAACCAGCAAATGGCCGGGCCGTAGCGCCCCGAGACCCGGACCGTCAGACATCGGGCCTCCTCCACCGCGGCGGGAAACCCAGCGGCCGCGACACCCAGGCTAGGGCTACCTGGCCTGGTTGGCAGCTGGACCGATCCACGGTGACTAGCTTGCCACCTATGCGCGCCGTCACTGTCGTCCCGCTCACGCCCGGTTCTGTCGATCTCACTGAGCTTCCCGAGCCACCCGAAAGCGACGGCCCCGTCCTGGTCAAGACCAGAGCCATCGGAGTCTGTGGGACCGACCTCGAGATCATCGGAGGAGACTACGGCTGGCCACCGCCGGGCGAGGTCCGGCTCGCCATCGGCCACGAGTCGCTCGGTGAGGTGATCGAAGCACCGGCCGGCAGTGGGTTGACGGCGGGCGACCTCGTCGTCGCCATCGTTCGCCGTCCAGACCCGGTACCGTGCCCGAACTGCGCCGTTGGCGAATGGGACATGTGCCGCAACGGCCAGTACACCGAGTGGGGCATCAAGGAGCACCATGGGTACGCCCGCGAGCGGTACCGCATCACCCCGGACTTCGTGGTCAAAGTCGATCCGTCCCTCGGCAACCTTGGGGTGCTCTTGGAACCCACCACGGTGGTCGCCAAGGCGTGGGACCACATCGAGCGCATCGGTGCCAGAGCCCACTGGGATCCGTCGACGGTCCTGATCACGGGCGCCGGGCCGATCGGCCTGCTGGCGGCCCTTCTTGGCGTGCAACGCGGTCTCCAGGTGCACGTGCTCGACCAGGTCACCGATGGCCTGAAACCCGACCTGGTAGCGGCCCTTGGCGCCACGTACCACCACGGCGCCGTCGCGGACACCGGGGTCACGCCCGACGTGGCGATCGAGTGCACGGGCGTGGGTCAGCTCATCTTCGACGTCATGGACGCCGCCGGCAACAACGGGATCGTCTGCCTCACCGGCGTCTCGTCCGCCCGGGAGCTTTCGGTGGACGTGGGCCTCCTCAACCGCCGGATGGTGCTGGAGAATGACGTGGTCTTCGGGTCGGTCAACGCCAACCGCCGCCACTACGAGGCCGGTGCGGCGGCCCTGGCCAAGGCCGACTCGGCCTGGCTGGACCGGCTCATTACCCGCAAAGTACCGCTGGCGTCGTGGCATGACGCCTACCAACGCCAACCAACCGACGTCAAGGTGGTCCTGGAGTTCGACTCCGGGTCTGGCTGATCGCCTGGCGGAGGAGTCGGGCCAGGTCGCCCTCCCGCCGGCGCAACTGCGACCAGTTGGACACGTACTGATCGATCCCGTCCAATTTCAGACGGTTGCGTCTTTGGTAATCGCGTTCCAGGTGCTCCGGGCTGTAGTGCCNNCCCGCACCCGGGCCCAATCGAGGTCGCCCACGCGATGCACATCGAAGCCGTGCGGTCGAGGGTTCGACGACCTGGGGACCGATACCGCGGCCCGAGAGCCCGCTTCTGGCCACTCGAGCAAGCCCCACAAGTACGCGGCGGCTTGGTGCGATGCCACCGCGCCTCGGCCCGCAGCGAGGACCGCGGCCAGAATCTGCTGTTCAGCGGTGATCGGGAACGCGGCGTGCCGGAGGACCCCCGGACTGACCACGATCCACTGCCCTGACGCCACGCGACGCTTTATCTGGCGGCTGCTGACGCCATCCCCGAGGGCTTCGATCCGGTGGAGCACGCCATATTGGCGCCGAAATCGGTCGTTGGTGGAATCTTTCATGATATTTCATGATACTACACTCCCCCGGCGCCGGCCCCGATGCGGAGTCAGCCGCCGTCGAGGGCGGCTCGCAGGGACGCCACCGCGTCGCCTACCGCGTTCGGCCCTCCCCCGTCGAGCAGGAGGCGCATGAGAGCCGAGGCCACCACCACCCCGTCTGCCTCCGCGGCGGCGGCCACGGCCTGGTCTGGCGTCGAGACCCCGAATCCCATGATGACCGGCTTGTCGGTGGCGGCCTTGAGCCGCTTGGCCAGGACGGCCGCCGATTGGGCCAACGAGGCCCGTTCGCCGGTCACGCCCATCAGGTTGACCCCGTAGATGAACCCATGCGATCGCCGGCACAGTTCGGCCAGCCGGTCATCCGGTGTCACCGGGGCGGCCAATAAGACCGTCTCGACGCCGGCCTCGGCCGCATCCGTCTCCCATTCCCCGGACTCGTCGAGGGGGAGGTCCGGGACGATCGCGCCCCGCACCCCGCTGTCCACGAGCATGCGGGCAAAGCGCGAGTGCCCGGCCCGGAACACCAGGTTGTAGTAGGTCATGGCAACCAGCGGGACGGGCACCTCCACCCGTCGGAGGGCGTCGAGGATCCCGACCGGGTTCGCCCCGCCGGCCAGGGCCCGCACCGACGCCTCTTGGATGGTGGGCCCGTCCATCACGGGGTCGGAAAACGGTATGCCCACCTCGACCAGGTCGGCCCCTCCCTCGACCATGGCCCGCAGCGCATCCACCCAGCCGGAGCCCAGCCCTCCGGTCACGTACGTCACGAGCAGCTTGCGGCCGGCGTCGCGCCCGGCCCGCAGCGCCGGCTCCACGGCCACCCCTCGCTCGATGATTCCGCTCATCCCAGCAGCCGCATGACTTGCTCGGCGTCCTTGTCTCCGCGCCCCGACAGGGTCAACAGCACGGTGGTCCCGGCGGCCACGTCGCCGGAGCGCGCCGCGTTGACCAACCACGCCAGGGCGTGGGCCGGTTCGAGGGCGGGAATGATGCCCTCGGTGCGCGACAGCAACTGCAACGCATCGAGCACCTCGCCATCGGTCGCGGTGTAGTACGTAGCCCGGCCGAGGTCGGACAGGTGGGCATGTTCCGGTCCGATGCCCGGATAGTCGAGGCCGGCGGAGATGGACTGGGCCTCCAGGATCTGGCCCCACTCGTCCTGCAGAAGGTACGAGTGCATGCCGTGCAGCACACCGGGAATCCCCCGTCCGATGGCCGACCCGCCGGCCGCCTCCACGCCAACCAGCCGGGCCGGCGTGTCGACGAAGCCGGCGAAGGTGCCCGCCGCATTAGAGCCACCTCCCACGCAGGCCACCACGACCGCCGGGTCGTCGCCGCCCAACAGCTCCCGGCACTGCGAGCGGGCCTCGTCACCCACTACCCGTTGGAACTCGCGCACCATCCACGGGTAGGGATGCGGCCCCATCACCGATCCCAGGCAGTAGTGGGTGTTCTCGACGGTGGCCACCCAATCACGGAGGGCCTCGTTGACGGCGTCCTTGAGCGTCCGGCTCCCCGAGGCGACGGGGCGAACCTCGGCGCCGAGCAGCTGCATCCGGAACACGTTGAGGGCCTGCCGCTCGGTGTCGACTTCCCCCATGTAGACCACGCACTCCAGACCAAAAAGAGCCGCCGCCGTCGCGGTGGCCACCCCGTGCTGGCCGGCACCCGTCTCGGCCACGACGCGCGTCTTGCCCATCTCCAGGGTGAGCAGGCCTTGACCGAGAACGTTGTTGATCTTGTGGGAGCCCGTGTGGGTCAGGTCCTCCCGCTTGAGGAGCACCCGTACGCCAAGAGCCTCGGACAGCCGGTGGCACTCGGTGACCGGCGTGGGCCGTCCCGCGTAGGTCCGCAACAACTCGGCGTAACGCTGCCGGAAACGCCAGTCCGACCAGGCGACCCGGAAGGCCGCCTCCAGCTCGATGCAGGCCGGGACGAGCGACTCAGGTACGAATCGACCACCGAAGCGCCCGAAACGTCCGCTGGGTCCCGGGTCCCCCATGCCCGCCGGCGCCACTCCACCCGNNCTCCCCCCGCCGCCGGCGCCGGCTTCCCGCCCGCCGGCCTCAAGACTCGTCCTGCCAGTCGTACAAGGCGCTGGTGTCGCCGTCGATCTCGGGACCGTCCACCTCGGCCTCGGCGGCGCGCGCCGCCGCGATGAACTCGCGCATCTTGATGGGATCCTTCCGCCCTGGGGTCCGCTCGATCCCCGACACCGCGTCGACGCCCCAGGGCCGGGCCCGGGCGATGGCCGCGGCCACATTGGTCGCGGTGAGGCCGCCGGCAATCATCAAACGCTGCCCCGCCGGCAGCTCGGCAGCCAGGGACCAGTCGAACAACTTCCCCGACCCAGGGTTGGGGGCGTCCAGCAGGATCACGTGGGCCCCGTACTCCCCGGCTCGGCGCACCCTGGCGTCGCCGGCGGCGAACGCCTGGATCACCATCGGGAGGCGCGAGTTGAGCCACCTGGCCGTGGTAGGGGGCTCGCGGCCGTGCAGCTGAACGCCGCGCAATCCGGCCAGGTGAGCGATGCTCAGGACCCGCTCCGGGGGTTCGTCCTGGAACACCCCTATCGTCACGATCTCCGGTGGCAGCCGTTTGACGATGTCGCCTGCGATCTGCGGGGCGATCTGGCGAGGAGAAGGGGCGAATACGAAGCCCACCGCGTCGGCCCCGAGCGCCACCGCCAGCAAGGCGTCGTCCTCGCAGGTGGTACCGCAGATCTTTATAAACATCAGCGGCGTGTCGGCAACGCCGCCCCGCGGCGCAGCTGGCGAAGGGCGGCCGCGGGATGAGGCGAGCACACGAGGGCCTCTCCGACGAGCACGGCGTCGAATCCGGCGCCGGCGAGGCGGCGCACGTCGTCCGAGTTCCGGATCCCCGACTCAGCCACCCGGGTCACCCCGGCGGGAAGCATCCTGGCCACCCGCACGGCGCGTTTCGGGTCGACGTCGAAGGTGGACAGGTCCCGCTGGTTGACCCCGATAAGAGTGGCGCCGGCACCCAGCGCCAGCGCCGCCTCGGTCTCGTCGTGGACCTCGACCAGGACGTCGAGCCCGACGGAGGCGGCCACCCTCAGAAGTTGCGATATTTCTCTAGGTAAAAGAGCGGCCGTGATGAGCAGCACCGCGTCGGCACCCATGCACCGGGCATCCAACACGTCGGCCTGGCTCACTGTGAAGTCCTTTCTCAACACGGGCAGGGCGGTGGCGGCCCGAGCGGCGACGAGATCCTCCGGCGAGCCGCGGAAGAACTCGTGGTCGGTGAGCACGGACAAGGCCGCGGCCCCGCCCTCCTGGTACGCGGTGGCGATCAGGGCCGGATCGAGGTCGGGAAAGAGAGGCCCCTTGCTGGGGCTGGCTCGCTTTACCTCGGCGATCACGGCTACCCCGTCCTGGGCCCGCAGCGCGGCCGTGAAACCTCGCACCGGACCGCTGCTCCGGGCTTGGGCGGTCAGGGCATCGAGGTCCCGGCGGTCAATGGCCGCAGTCGCCCGGTGGGCGGCCAGGATGCGGTCCAGATAGGTGGCCATAGCGAACCGAGCCTACTGGGCAGGTGGGTGGCCGGCCGTCAGCAAACGGCGTAGAACAAAGTCGTGCTCGTCGTGGTCGAAAGCTCGCTCGGACCGCCCGGGATGGTCACGCAGGGGTTCGTGGTGGACGTGGAGGTGGTCGTCGTCGTGGGGGCGCTGACGCAGGCAGGTAGCTGGAGCGATACCGGCGCACCGCTGCCGACGGCCGCGCTCAGCGGGCTGGCCCCAGAGGCCTGACAGGACACTTGGAAGAGCACCTCGCCGTTGGCTCCGGTCGCCAGGGGGTTGCCGTTGTAGACCTCCCACTCCGGCCCGTTGGTCAGCGTGATGCTCACGCCCACCTCCGGCAGGTTGCGCACCACCCCATCAGAACCGACTGTCGGGTTCGTCGCCTGTACCACCAGGTTGTCCATTTGACCGACGACCGGCGCCGTCGGGGCGAGGGCGGAGGCTATGTCCGGCCCGGTAAAGGACGTCAACTCGATGGTCGTCGACTCCGTCTGGTTGGACCCCAGAAAGAAGATCTGCGGGGAGGTGACCGCCAGGCTCGGCGACTGCCAGGCGCGGACGCGATAGCGGCCGCCGAGGATCGACCCGATCGTCCAGCTACCGTCCGCGGCGGTGCTCGTTTCGGTGGTCGCCACCTGATCGCCGACCAGCCTGTCTGCCTCCACCGTGGCGCCGGCGACGGGCCCTCCCGGCCCCAAGACGGTGCCGTTGAGGGTCGCCTGACCCGGTCCGATCGCCGGAGCCGTGGTGGTGGTCGAGCCGGGCACCGGGTCCTCGACGACCGAGGGCAGATTCGTCGGCAGGGTGGGACCGCTGACCACCGTGGTGCGAGACGTGGCGGGCGGCGCGGGATACGAGAGCGTCTCCACTCCTGCACCGCATCCGGCCAGCGCGACAGCGAAGAGCGCGACCATGACAACCGCCGGCCCGGAGCGCCGCAGATATCTGAACGTCATCGCCGGAGCTCCCGCACCTCCACTTCAGGTCCTCCGGGCCCCGCCTGCAGCCGCCCGGGGACGTCAACGCCCCGACGGACGTACCCGAGGCCCACCCATCCCCTCCGCGGTGAGTGGCCGACACTCGTCAGGGTGCCGGCCGCCCGTCCCTCGGCGTCCAGAAGTTCGGTGCCCCGCTCGACCCGCTCGGGCAGAACCACGCCCCGCAGGTGGCGGGGCACGTTGCCGCCGCGCGAGTCGATCCGGGCCACCAGCTCTTGCCCGGTGTAGCAACCTTTGGTGAAGCTCACGGTCAAGTCGTTGAGGCCGGTCTCAGCCGGGATCGTCTTCTCGGTCAGCTCGGCACCCATTTTGGGGATGCCGGCTGCGATCCGCTCGGCCTCGTACTCCTCGGCGGACATGACGGGCAACCCGTCGGGCACGACCGGAGCTGAGGTGAGCACGTCCAGGCCATTGAGGCCCGGCCAGGGCGGCTTGACGGTCACCGATTCGCCGAGACCATGGGCGTCCGCCTGCTCACCCCGTAGTCCGAGCACCGGCCACGATCGCTTGGCCAGCTCGACCTTCGTTCGCAGCTTGAACCGGTTGAGCCGGGTGACCAACGCCTCTCCCCATCCACCATCCGTGTCGAGCAGCCAGTCGTCAGCGGAGAGGCGGGTGACCCGCACCAGGGCGTCCACTTTGCCAGTGGGAGCCAGGACCCAGGACCAGGCGCTAGTGCCATCACCGAGCGCTAGCACGTCCTGGCTGAGCTGGCCTTGCAGGAACGTCCCCGCTTCCGGGCCGGTCGCCGCCACCACGTCGCGGTCCAACCAAACCGCGTATCGCTCAGGCACCGGCCACCGCCTGACGGCGGGCGGCGCTGATGCGGCGGGCGCCCGGGACGGCGGCCAGCAGGGCAGCCGCCTTGTTGTGGCACTCGAGGTCCTCGTCGGCCGGGTCGCTGTCAGCCACGATCCCCGCCCCGGCCTGGACCGTGGCAGTACCGTCCGGCCCGATCAACATGGTCCGGATAGCGATGGCCGTGTCGAGGTTGCCGGAGAAGTCGAAGTAGCCGATCACCCCGGCATACGGGCCTCGCTTGGCCGGCTCGAGCTCGTCGATGATCTGCATGGCCCGGACCTTCGGCGCACCTGACACGGTGCCGGCGGGGAGGGTGGCCCGCAGCACGTCGATCGGGCCCAGGCCGGCGCGCAGGCGGCCGGAGACCTGGGACGTCAGGTGCATCACGTGGCTGTAGCGTTCCAGCGTCATCAGCTCGTCGACCTGCTCGGTACCGAAGTCGACGACGCGTCCGACATCGTTGCGGGCCAGGTCGACCAGCATGATGTGCTCGGCCCGCTCCTTGGGGTGCTCGACCAACTCCGCCGCCATCCGACGGTCGTGCTCATCGGTCCTCCCTCGCCTCCGGGTGCCGGCGATGGGCCGGGAGATTACCCGGCCGTCGGTGAGCTGCACCATCGGCTCCGGCGAAGACCCGACCACGCACAGCTCAGGGTGGCGTAGGAAATACATGTAGGGGCTGGGGTTGACCTGCCGCAACGACCGGTACAGGTCGAAGGGGTCGGCGTCGAGGTCGAGCTCGAAACGCTGCGACAGCACCACCTGGAAGATATCGCCGGCGAGGATGTACTCCTTGGCCACCTCGACCGCCTTGGCGTACAGCTCGGACGAGGTGCGCCGGCGCACCCGGGGCAGCTCGTCATCCCGATCCGGCGGGGCCAGCAACGGCTCTTCCAACGGGCGGGCTCCCTCGGCGGCGAGGGCGTCGAGGCGGGCCATGGCGCCGTCGTACAGGTCGTCACACGCGCGCCGGTCACCGGCCGCGGCGGGTGGGATCGGCACCGACTCGATGAGCGTGACCCGCTGGCGCCAGTAATCGTACGCCGCCACCTGGCCGACGACCGACAAGATGGCGTCGGGAAAGCCGGCCTCATCAGGTGGGGCTACGGGGAGATGCTCGACCTCACGGACCACGTCGTAGCCGAGGTAGCCGACGATGCCGCCGTGCAGGGGTGGAAGCCCCTCGATCGCCGGCGAGCGGTACACGTCAAGGAGGGCTTCGACGGCTGCCAGCACCCCCCGGTCTAGCGGTACACCTGCCGGCAACTCGCCTTCGACGGAGAGCCTCCCGTCGCGGGCGATCAGGGTGGCCGAGGGGCGCCGGCCGATGAACGACCACCTCCCCCACCGTTCGGCGTGCTCGACAGACTCGAGCAGGAAAGCCCGGTCCTCGCCGTTGGCTCCGGCGAGGCGGGCGAACGCCGCCACGGGGGTGGTCAGATCAGCGAGCAGTTCCCGCCACACTGGCACCACCGTGTGCTGGCGGGCCAGGGCGGCGAACTCCTCCCGGCCGGGTCTGTTCATGGAGCGGCGCGGGTCACGGAGCTGCGTCGACCCCGGCGTCGGCGCCGAAGGGGCGGTAGAAGCAACTGTGCTCGCCGGTGTGGCAGGCTCCGGCCCCCTCCTGCTCGACCATTATCAGCAGTGTGTCGCCGTCGCAGTCGTAGAAGGCGGCCCGCACCCACTGCCGGTCCCCTGAGGTGTCACCTTTGCGCCAGCGCTCCTGGCGACTCCTGGACCAGAACACCGTGCGGCCCGTGGCCAGGGTCTCGGCCAGCGTCTGGGCGTTCATCCAGGCCAGGGTGAGCACCGCGCCGGTGGCGTGCTCCTGGACGATGGCGGGGACCAGCCCGTCCGGGTTGTAGCGAACCTGGGCCAACTGTTCCTGGGTGGCGTCGATGGGTGTGACTACCGGCATGGGTCTCATGGTAGAGGGCAGGAGAGGTCAGAGCCGTTCGAGGCGCCAGCGCAACGACGGGCCCTGGGTGGGGTGGGCCGTCACCGCCGAAACGGTCTCCACATAGTCGCCGGCCGTCACTGTGGCCGTCGCGACCTGGGCGCCCGCGGGGAGCGGGCGCGGGATCGGACCCCGGTCCGTGTTGACGACGTGCCGCACCGTCATCTGACCGAAGTACAGAGTGGTGACGGCCCGGGATGTGATGACTGACACCGGAGGTCCCCACGGCCTGCTGATCTCGGCCACAGGCGTGCCAGCAGGCAGGGCGGTGATGGGGTGCAGGGCGGCGAAGACGGATGCGATCAGAGCCCGGCTGGCGTTGAGGGCGGACGTGATCAGCGAGGCGCCCCCTTGGCCAAGCACCACGCCGACAACCTGGACATGCTGGCCGGACACGGTGCCGTCGGCGGCGAACATAAAACAGCCGCCGGCCGCGAAGGTGGACCCCGTTTTGATGCCGACGACGCCGTCTTGGCCCAGCAGGGTGTCGTAGTTGGACAGCGCCAGGCCGCCTGGAAGACTCAGCTGGGGCTGACGGACGATCGACATCAGGACGGGGTTAGCGGCCGCCGCCTCAGCCAGGCGCAGCTGATCGGCAGCCGTGCTCACCGTGCTGGACGAGACCCCGCCGGCATCGGCGTAGTTGGTGGCACGCATACCCAGGGCCGCGGCCATGGCATTCATCTTGACCACGAAGGCAGCTTGGCTACCGGCATCCCATTGCGCCACCACGGGGGCCAGGTTGTCGGCAGAAGGGATGAGAAGGCCTTCGAGCAGCTGCAGCTCGCTGAGCGACTCCCCGGCGACCACGGGGACGACCGAATCGCCGGCGGCTTCCTCAGCGCCGTACGTCGCTTGGTCCGCCTGCGTGATGATTATCGGGGGCCCCGACTGCCCCACCGTGAGCGGGTGGTCGTGGAGGACCACCAGCGCCGTCATCACCTTCGCCAGGCTGGCGATAGGGACCGGCGTGGTTGGGCCGGCCGAGCCGACGACCCCGATGCCGACCACCGCCGCCGCGGACTCCCCTGAGGACGGCCAGGCCAGGACAGGAACAGGGGCGCGCACGGTCACCGCGGCCGGCGTGGTGGTTCGCAAGAGGGGACGGGGGACGACGCGCAGCAACTGGACCACGACGAACACGCCCGCTAGCACCACGACGACCACTCCGGCCGCAAAGAGCCGTACGAGCACTCGGCCCAGACGGCCCGGCCGATGCGAACTGCGCGGGCTGAGGGGCGAACGCCAGCGTGAGCCGCGCGGGCTGAGGGGCGAACGCCGGCGTGAGCCGCGCGGGCTGAGGGGCGAGCGAAGCTGCCCCCTCCTTAGCGAGCGCTGGCTCCGTTGCGATCGGGCGCCACCCCGGCGCCGGCGGGGTAGGGCCGGAAGCGCCGGTAGCGCCGCCTGTCTCCGCAACCCCGGACCCGAGCGGCCCGGCTGCCGCGGCGGATTCGACGGTTGGCGCGGGGAAGCCTCCGGGGACGCCGGCCCACCGGGTTGCTCGTGCATCGCCTGGGCCCGGGCCTGGGCCCGCCCCAACGCCGAAAGCCCGGAGGCTGTCTTGCTGATCGGCGTCGGGTCGCCGATACCGTGCTCGGCCGTCTGCGGCCGGCGATGCGTCCCGAGGTGAATCGTGGTCCCCGGCGCGTCCGCTTCGCCCTGCGACGGGGCCTCGTCCGCAACATCCTCCGGGTCCACCTGATCCATGAGACTGTCTCCCGCAAGTCGACGCCACGCTACCGATTGGCGGCGGTTTGGTGGTGTCTCCCGTCAAGAGCGGAGAGACTCGGTCTTTAAGAGCGGAGAGACTCGGTCCGGCAAGGTGGTGATCCGATATGAACGGATCACCACCTCGTCGGCCCGCTCTCTCTTCATCCGTTCACCCATCGCGAAGGCTTGACGAGAGATTCTGCTGCCACTTGGACTCTGTTTGGGTGCGCTCACTCGGGT
>PMHH01000177.1:1860-7322 GCA_003156595.1 Acidimicrobiaceae bacterium | reverse complement strand
GTAGCGCACCCCGTCGGCCTCGTAGGCCACGCAGACCTTGACCGTCTCGAAGGTGTCGAGCACGTCGAGCTTGGTCAGCGCCACCTCGGTCATGGAGTTGAGGCGCACCGCCTGGCGCAGCATGACGGCGTCGAACCACCCGCAGCGGCGGCGGCGGCCGGTGTTGGTGCCGAACTCGTGGCCCCGCTCGACCAGCAGGTCACCGAGCTCGCCGTCCAGTTCGGTGACGAAGGGGCCAGAGCCCACCCTGGTCACGTACGCCTTGGCGATGCCGATGACCGAGGTGATGTCGAGGGGCCCGATCCCGGCGCCCACACACGCCCCACCAGCCACCGGGTTGGACGAGGTGACGAAGGGATAGGTCCCGTGGTCGAGATCCAGGAAGGTGGCCTGGGCTCCCTCCAAGAGCACGTGCTGGCCGGCGGCCAGGGCGTCGTGGACCATCCCGACGGTGTCCGCGATGAGAGGAGCGAGGGCGGGCGCGTATTCGTCGAGGTACCTGCTGGCGATGTCGTCAGCTGAGAGGGGCAGCCGGTTGTACACCTTGGCCAGGATCAGGTTCTTCTCCTTGAGGACCACGTCCAGCTTCTGGCGGAAGATCTTCGGGTCGAGGAGATCCTGGACCCGGATCCCAACCCGGGCCGCCTTGTCGGCGTAGGCAGGACCGATGCCCCGCTTGGTCGTGCCCAATTTGTTGCGACCGAGGTGGCGCTCGGTTAGCGCGTCGATCTCCTGGTGGTAGGGCATGATCAGGTGCGCTCCCCCGGACACCCGCAACCGGGAGCAGTCGACACCGCCGGCCGATAGCTTGGCCATCTCGGCCAACAGCACGCCCGGGTCGACGACCACCCCGTTGCCGATTATCGGGGTGATGTGGTCGTAGAGGATCCCGCTCGGCAGCAGCTGCAGGGCGAAGGTCTCGCCGTCGACAACGATGGTGTGGCCGGCATTATGGCCGCCCTGGTAGCGCACCACGACCTGCATTTCCTTGGCCAGCAGGTCGGTGAGCTTTCCCTTGCCCTCGTCCCCCCATTGGGTGCCGACGACCACGGTGGCGCTCACCGGTCCATCCTAGTGGGGCTCAGGTCGAGGCCAGCTCGTCAAGCGACAGGGATACTCGGGCCACGACCAGGTCGGTCCGGCTTCGCAGGGCCGCAGAGAGGGCCACGTCGAGCTGGTTGTGCAGGATGCGCTGAAACAGCCGCCGCGGAACGACGACGGGGATCAGAACCACGATCTGATGGTCCACGTGCTCGCTTCGCATTTCGTCCACGAAGTCGATGACCGGCCGCACGATCGACGCATATTCGGTGTGCAATACCCGGAGGGGGACCCCGATGTGCCATTGCTCCCACTCGGTTTGACAGGGCCCCGGCGGCTCGGAGCGGACGGCCGGCCCGACCCCGGTAGCGTCGGCCTGCCCCTCCGAGTCGTCGAACACCACCGTGACGGCTACGACCTCGTCGCCGATGGACAGCGCCTCCGATATCGCTTGGGCGGTGAGCTTTGACACGTTGACCACCGGGACGATCACCAGGACGGGCTTCGGCCGGGGACGCTCGGGGATCTGCCCGAGGCCGAGCTCGTGGGCAGTGCGCCGGTAATAGCGCTCGATGAGATGAAACAGACCGATAAACATGGGGATCGCCACCACGACCACCCAGGCCCCTTCGGTGAACTTGGCGAAAAGGAACACGCAAGTTGAGGTGCCCGTCGCCACCGCGCCGACGCCATTGAGCACGGCCCGGCCGGCCCAACGCGGAGGGCGGGTCCGCCACCAGTGCACCACCAGTCCTGACTGGGCCAGGGTAAACCCGATGAACACCCCGATGGCGAACAGCGGGATGAGCGAGTTGGTGTTGCCCCGGACGGCGACGAGCAGGGCGCCGGACATGGCGGCGAGCGCCCATATCCCCTTGCTGAACACCAACCGATCGCCGCGCATGGAGAGCAGATGCGGAAGCCGGTTGTCCCGGGCCAGCAGGCTGAGCAGCACCGGCAGACCGCCAAACGACGTGTTGGCGGCCAGACCGAGCACGACTGTCACGCTGAGCGACACGGTGTAATAGGCCCAGTTCCGGCCGACCGAGGCAGCCATGATCTCGCTGAGCACGGTCTGCCCCGACCGCGGCGCGATATGAAAACGAACGGCGAGTACCGCCAGGCCCAGCAGCATCACGCCGAGGATGGTGCCGAGCAGCAGCTCCGTCCGCTTGGCCCGCTTCACCCTCGGCTCCTTGAACAGCGGCACCCCGTTGGCGATGGCCTCGACGCCCGTGAGGGCGCTGCACCCGGCCGCGAACGCCTTGAGCACCAGCAGCACGCCGAGGGTCTCGGACGTGACCGGAAGCAAGGAACGGCCAGGCTGAGGAGCGTGCTCGGCCAGGGGGTGGAAGAGCCCGACCGCGATAACCGCCAGCAGCCCGAAGATGAAGACGAGCGTCGGGAGCAGGAACGCTCGGGCCCCCTCGCCCAGGCCCCGCAGGTTGAGAATTGTCACCAGGGCCAGGATCCCGAGGCAGATCGGGACGGTCTCGCTATGGAGCGAAGGGTAGGCGGAGGTCAGGGCACCGACTCCCGCCGCGATCGACACTGCCACGGTGAGGGTGTAGTCGACGATCAACGACGCCGCCGCCAGCTGGCTGGCGCCGCTGCCAAGGTTGTCCTTGGATACGGCATAGGCACCACCACCAGCCGGGTAGGCGTCGATGACCTGCCGGTAGGAGAAGACCAGGAGTCCGAGCAGGACGACGATGGCAATGGTGATCGGCAGGATGGCGTGAAGTGATCCCGCCCCCGCGGTGGCCAGCACGAGCAAAATGGCTTCGGGGCCGTACGCCACCGATGTCAAGGCGTCGAGGGAAAGGGCGGAGAGGCCCTCGACCGGCGTGATCTGTTCCTTGGCCGCCTCCCCGAAACGCAACGGCCGCCCGACCAGCACCTGCCACACCGCGCCGACTACCGACGTCTCCGGGCGCTGCTGCGGACGATCCGGCGGATGATCGGGGTGATCAGCCATCTTCCATCCTCATGGTTGCCCTCAGTTGAGGGTCGACAGCCCCCCGTCAACGCCGGCGGGTTCGGGCCAGCCCGGGGTTCCCTCTTCGAGTTGCACTCCTACGCTGTTGAGCAGACCCGACACCAGGCGGTAGAAGCCCGCCACCACCAGCAGCTCTAGCATCTCGGCGTCGGACCACCGGGCCGCCAGCCGGGCCCAGGTGGCCTCCGCCACCGTGTTGGTGGCGCACAGCTCGTCGACGAATGTCACCAGGTCACGGTCGGGCTCGTCCCAGCCGCCCGTGCCTTCGGCCGCCAGCCGGCGGATCTCGTCTGGAGTGACGCCGGCGCTTTCGCCCATCCGGGTGTGCTGCCCGAACTCGTACACCGAGCCAGATCGCCACCCGGCTCGGAGGATGACCAGCTCCCGCTCGCGGTCCGGTAGCAGCCCCTTGTACAACAGGTACCCCCCGAAGCGGCCGAACCGGTCCAGCAACTTCGGGTGGTGGGCCAAGGTGCGAAAGATGTTGAGTGAGAGCATCCCCTCCATCTCTCCCTCGATGGCGGCGATCCGTGGCTGGGCAGAACCCTCTGGCGACATGCGGTCTCCTCTCGGCGGCCAGGGTAGCCAGTGCGAAACGGCCCTAGCGCAGCACCAGCCGGTCATCGGCGGCGCTCGCCGCCCCGTCGGTGGAGGCGAGGCCCTCGCCGGTGAGCACCGGCCCGCTACCCAGCGGGGCATCGACAGCGACCGTGTCGCCGTCGCGGTAGCGGCCCTCGAGCAGAGCCAAGGCGAGGGGGTCGCTGATCTGGCGTTGGATGAGCCGCTTGAGCGGGCGAGCCCCGAACATCGGGTCGTAGCCGCGCCGGGCCAGCCACGCCTCGGCCGCCTCGGTCACCTCCAGCTTCAGGCGCCGCTCCGACAGCCGCCTTGCCAGGTCCCGCAGCTGGATGTCGACCACCGCTTCCATGTCGTCCTCGGTGAGAGCCCGGAAGTACACGATCTCGTCGATGCGGTTGAGGAACTCCGGCTTGAAAGCCTGCCCCAGGTCGCCTCGGTAGTTGGACGTCATGATCACGACCGAGTTGCTGAAGTCGACGGTCCGCCCCTGCCCGTCCGTGAGCCGCCCGTCATCGAGCACTTGCAGCAGGATGTTGAACACGTCTGTATGGGCCTTCTCGATCTCGTCGAGCAGCACCACCCCGTAGGGTCGGCGCCGGACCGCCTCAGTGAGCTGGCCGCCCTCGTCATAGCCGACGTAACCCGGGGGCGCGCCGACGAGGCGGGACACCGAGTGCTTCTCCATGTACTCCGACATGTCGATGCGCACCATGGACCGTTCGTCGTCGAAGAGGAAGTCGGCCAGGGCCCGGGCCAACTCGGTCTTGCCGACACCGGTCGGGCCCAGGAACAGAAAGCTTCCGATCGGCCGGTTGGGATCGGACAGACCACTGCGGGAGCGGCGGATGGCGTTGGCAACCGCGGCGACCGCCTCGTCCTGGCCGACGACGCGCTGATGGAGAACGTCCTCCATGCGCACCAGCTTGGTCACCTCGCCCTCGAGCAGGCGGCTTACCGGGACGCCCGTCCATTTGGACACCACGTCGGCCACGTCCTCGGAGTCCACCTCCTGCTTGAGCATCTTCTGGTCGGCTTGCAGCTCGGCCAGACGGGCGATGGCCTCATTGAGGCGCCGCTCCAGCTCGGGGACCTGCCCGTACTGGATCTCGGCCGCCTTGGCCAGGTCGCCGTCACGGGTGAAGCGCTCGGCCTCGCCCCGGCGGGACTCCAGCTCCTGCTGGAGCGCGCCGATGGCGTCGGAGGCTTCCTTCTCGTTGTGCCAGCGAGTGTTGAGCGCCGCAGACTGCTCGCGCAGGTTGGCCAACTCCTCTTCGATCTTGGCCAGCCGCTCCTTGGACGCCTGATCGGTCTCCTTGGCCAGGGCCAGCCGTTCGATCTCGAGCTGGGCCATCCGCCGGTCGACCACGTCGATCTCCGTCGGCTTGGACTCCTTCTCGATGCGCAGGCTGCTGGCCGCCTCGTCCACCAGGTCGATGGCCTTGTCGGGCAGGAAACGGCCGGTGATGTAACGGTCGGACAGGACTGCGGCGGCGACCAGGGCGGCGTCTTGGATCCGCACCCCGTGGTGCACCTCGTAGCGTTCCTTGAGCCCGCGCAGGATGGCGATGGTGTCCTCGACCGAAGGTTCATTCACGTACACCTGGGCGAAACGGCGCTCGAGAGCCGGATCCTTCTCGATGTGCTTGCGATACTCGTCCAGGGTGGTGGCTCCGATCAGGCGCAACTCACCCCGCGCCAGCATCGGCTTGATCATGTTCCCGGCGTCCATGGCCCCCTCGGCAGCCCCCGCCCCGACGATGGTGTGCAACTCGTCGATGAAGGTGATGATCTCCCCTTCGGCGTCGGTGATCTCCTTGAGGACCGCCTTGAGCCGCTCCTCGAA
>PMHH01000177.1:1048-1813 GCA_003156595.1 Acidimicrobiaceae bacterium | reverse complement strand
GATCACCGGGTCGAGCTTGCCGCTGCGGGCGTCGGCGGTCAGGTCCCGCCCGTACTTCTCGAGAGCCTGGTAGGACTCCTCCGGATTGGCGCTGGTCACCCGGTGGCTGCCGCGGACGTCTCGCAGCGCCGTCAACAGGTCCTCGTGGGACGCGCCGACCAGGTCGGACAAGGCCAGAAGCAGGTGCTCGACCGACAGGTACTGGTCGCCAAGGGTCTGGCGTTCCTGGTCGGCTCGGTTGAGCACGTTGGAGGCCTCTCGGCCCAGCTGTGGGTCGCCGCTGCCGTAGCTACGTGGCAGTTTGGCGAGGGAGTCCTGCACCCGATTGCGGACCGACAGGGGCGCGACCCCCACCCGCTCGAGCACGGGCAAGGATACCGTGGACTCTTGGCCGAGCAGGGCGGCGAGCAGGTGGGCGGGGACGACCTCGGGGTTGCTGCGCTCCTTGGCCGCCTCCGCGGCAGCCCGGAACGCTTCTTGTGTCTTGGCGGTCCAGCGGTTGGGATCGAGCGCCACGGCCAGCTACTTTCTACTAGGAAAAATAGAAAACCTGAGTGTTAGTATATCAAGTTTAGGGGACGGAACGGTTCAGATGTCTCCGGTATTGGGTCGGTGGCCGCCTCACACCGACAACAGGAATTCGGTCGTAGGTGGCCGGAACCCTCTCCCCGAACCTTCGTGCGACTCCACTCCATCACCGCCGCGGGCCGGGCTGCCAGCGGTCCGGAGAATTTTTCACCGGAACCAGGTCCCGGCGGTACTGCC
>PMHH01000177.1:0-955 GCA_003156595.1 Acidimicrobiaceae bacterium | reverse complement strand
GCGGCTTTCGGGTCGGTCCATCACTGGTCACTCCACAGGCTGGTGCGCAAGGCCTCGCCATCCATGACCGCGCCGAGCGCCTCGACCGACTGGCGTTGCTCGTCGCTGAGCTCCTCCGGTACCGCCACCTCGACGGTGACGAGCAGGTCCCCGACGCCCGACGAAGCGGGCACGCCCCGGCCGCGCACCCGCAACGTCCGGCCCGACCGGGTGCCGGCGGGCACCTTGACCGTGACCGGTCCATCGAGGGTAGGAACCTTGACCGCAGTCCCCAGAGCTGCTTCCGGGAAGGTCACCATAACCGTGACGGTGAGATCCTTGCCTCGCCGACCGAACACCGGATGGCGCTCGGTGTGGACCACCACGTACAGGTCCCCTGGGGCGCCGCCGCCCCTCCCGGCGCCACCCCGGGCCTTGATGCGGATGCGCTGGCCGTCCTCCACTCCGGCTGGGATCCGCACCTTGATCTGGCGGGCCCGGTGCTCGACCCCCGCCCCGCGGCAGGTCGGGCAGGGCGTCTCGACGCTCATCCCGGTGCCGCCGCACGCCTGGCAGGGCTGGCTGAAGGAAAACAGGCCCTGGTTCTCATTGATGACGCCCCGCCCACTGCAGACCGGGCAGACCACGGGCGTGGTGCCGGGCGCGGCGCCGCTCCCCCCGCACGTGTGGCACGCCGCTTCGGAGGTGACGTTGACGGTGGTGGTAAGCCCGTGTACGGCATCGAGAAAGGACAGGTGCAGGCTGGTCTCCAAGTCCTGCCCGCGCTGCACCCCGATCGTCGACCCGCTCCGGGCACCCCCAGTGCGACCCGGGCGGTTGCCGCGGCCGAAGATGTTGCCGAGTAGGTCACCGAGGTCGTCGACCCGGAACCCGCCGCCGGTCCCGCCCCGACTGCCCATCCCCGCGAACGGGTTGGCGCCCGGTCCGAGACGGCGGACCTCGTCGTACTCCTTGC
>PMHH01000174.1 GCA_003156595.1 Acidimicrobiaceae bacterium | reverse complement strand
GTAGGACGGCGACCGCGAGGCGGTCGGCGCCCCCACCTCACACCGGTCATCGTCGCCTGCCGTTCAAAGCGTTGACCGTCGGGCCGCGATCGCGGTAGCGACGACGGCCAGGGCTGCGACGGCGACCAGTGAGGCGGTCGCGGGCCCGATTCCGAGCCAGGGATCGCGCACAGCGTCGCTGACCCGGGTGAGGGGCAGGTAGCCGGCGATGGAGCGTAGGCCCGAGCCCATCACCTTGGGCGGCGGTCCCCCTGCGCCGAGGAGGAACGACGGGAAGAACAGCACCAGCCCGACGGCCTGAGCGGAGCGGGCCGAGGGCAGCACCGTCCCCAGAAGCACACCGATAGCCACGAAGGCCACCGCCCCGAGCGAGAAACCCGTGACGACCGCCACCGGGTCATGCAGCGGCGGTAGGCCGTAGACCGGTGCGGCCACGGCGAGGAGGACCGCCGCTCCGCCGACGACGGCCACGAGCCCGGTCACCGCCTCGGCGACGGCGAACGACCACCGGGAGAAACCGGCGGCGGAGAAGCGCCGCAGCACCCCCCGCTCGCGGTAAGAGGCAAGGTGCACCGGAACCATGATCAGCCCGGTGGCAGCGATCACCACCGTCAGGTACGAGGCCACGTACCAATGGGACGGATTCACCCCGTCGAAGGCCCCCGACGGCTTGGTGCCGAACGAGCCACCGATGATGAGCATGGTCACCACCGGGAACACGAACACGAAGATCAAGGTGAGCGGCTCACGAAGCATCAGCTTCAGTTCGGTCCGCACCATGCGGTCCGTCGCGGTGTTCATCGGTTGGCTCCTATCGTCTCGAGGTGGACCACATAGTCGGTTGCTGGTGTGTCGTCTGCGCTGGTGCGCTCCAGGAGGTCGACGAGGGCGTCTTCGAGGCTCGGCACCTGCACCGACAGGTCGGGGGGTACCCAGTCGGCGCTGACCAGCGCGGCGCACACATGGGCGATCGCGGCCCGCTCCCCGCGGAGGATCACCTTGGCGCCGTCCCAGGAGACCTCGCCCACCCCCGGCAGCCGTCTCAGACACTCGGGCGTGACAGCCCCCATCGCGCCCGCCGGCATGCTGAAGCGCATCGTGGCCCAAGCCCCGTGCCGGTCGACGAGTTCGGCGGGCGATCCGGCGTCGAGCACCCGCCCGGCCCGCATCGCCACCACCCGGTCGCACAGCCGTTCCGCATCCTCGAGCTCGTGGGTGACCAACAGCACAGCGGTGCCCTCGGCGCGCAGCTGGTCGATCGCCGCCCACACACTGCGCCGGGCCGAGGGGTCCAGGCCCTGGGTGAGCTCGTCGAGGATCACCAAGCGGGGACGGTTGACCAGCGCCAGCACCAAGAAGAGCCGCTGACGCTCCCCACCGCTCAGCGAGCCGAACGCGCTGCGGCGACGGTCAGAGAGACCGAACTCCTCCAACAGGTCGTCGTCGTGGCGGCCGGCAAAGAGGTGCAACGCCTCGCCCACCCGCAAGCGGTCGGGCAACCCCGAGCTTTGCAGCTGGCTGCCCACCAGGCACCGCAGCCTCTCACCCTCGTTCACCGGGTCGAGCCCGAAGACGCGCAAGGTGCCGGCGTCGGGGCGCCGCAGACCCTGGATGCATTCGACGGTCGTGGTCTTGCCGGCCCCGTTGGCCCCGATCAGACCGACGATCTCGCCGGCACCAACGTCAAGGTCAAGCCCGTCCACAACTGTCCGCCCCCCATAGGTCTTGCGCAGGTCCCGCACCACCACCACGTTCACGTTGTCCATGGTGACAATGCTGGGCCTCGCGGCACTCGATTGCGTCAGGCCACGGGTAGAACTTCGTCTCTACCCGTGGGTGCAGAGGCCACGGTTACCGATCCTTAACGGGACGAGTCCTCTCGGGCACGACCTCATAACATGAGATCATGTCCGACGCGGTACTGATGGACGGCGACGTGGAACGATTCGTCCGTGAGGGCGTATTCCTGCTGAAGAGAGCCTTCCCGCGTGAGCTTGCCGACGAGTGCCGGCAGCTGCTGTGGGCAGCAACAGGCCGCGACGAGCGTGATCCGACCACCTGGACGAAGCCGGTGATTCGCATTGAGGGACGTGGGGACGCTCCTTTCGCCGCCGCGATCAACACCGGGCGCTTGCACACAGCGTTCGATCAGCTCGCCGGACGCGGCCGTTGAGTTCCTCGCAATGGGATTGGAACCTTCCCGACCCGGTTTCCCGTGAACGACGCCCCGCACGACGACGGCTGGCACATTGAGTCCACTGGTGCGAACGCCAAGGGCGATGCGATCGTGGACCCTACGTCGCGAGAGCGAGTGCTGCGACAACGGTGCCCCCGAAGCGCTTGGATCTCGACTGCTTGTTGAGTAGGGCAAGCGCATGGGCATGCACAGGGCATGCCACAGAATCCGCCGAACAAACATGCTGGTCAGCGGTCCGTGCGTACGCAAGAGGGCGCAAAACGCCCATACTTGGTGGCGAGGGTCCCCCGTCTCACTATTTCGGACCTCCGCTCGGCCAAACATGCTGACACGGGGCTTGACTCGCCATCCCACTAGTCAGGTTCTGTGGACGCTTCGAGGTCTCGGAAACGGTCTTCGGCGTCGGTCCCCGGGGCCGGGGTGTGGATGATGAGTTGTTGGTCGCTGGGCGTGGCAGGTCGCACCATTGAGAGCCGCGTCTCGATGATGGCACCGTCACGGTCCCGGAATCGCATGATCGAGGGGACCTCGCTGATGATCCTATGGTCGTCCCACCACGTCCGGGCGTACGGACTACTTTCGAGCAGCCGGTCGACGAAGGCGTGCATGGAGGGGTCCTGGTTGCTTGCGAAGTCAACGCGGAAGCGGACCAGCGCGGCGCGGGTCGTCGCCTCCCATTCGACGAGCACATCCTGAGCATGAGGATCGGTCAGCGCCCAGCGGAGCATGTTTCGGTCGGGGGCTGGGAGTGCGGGCCAATCGGCGATCAACGCCTTAGTGGTGCGCGTCCAGGCGAGCACGTCTCGATACCGATTCACGATCCACGCTGGGCAGGGGCTGATTACCCCCAGCAGTTGGGCCAGGTCGGGTTCGACTGATTCGGGGGTTTCGGGTGGCTGGAACTCAGCTTCGGGGCGGCCCAGGGCGATCAGGTAGGCGCGCTCGCCAGGGTCGAGACGAAGGGCGCGGCAGAGTCCCTCGAGCACGCTGAGCGACGGGTGTACGGGGCGAGCCTGTTCCAGGTAGGTGTAGTAGGTAGCGGATATCCCAGCAAGCAAGGCGACTTCCTCACGCTTTAGCCCAGGGGTACGCCGCCGCCCGCCTACCGCCAGCCCGACCTCACCAGGCTGGCGGCGCGCCCGGCTCTTACGGAGGAAGTCGGCCAACTCCTGTCGATGGTTCATCACGGTGGTACTCCTGTTACTACGAACAGGCTTCGCACATTACTACCAAAGGTACGGGGTAAGAAGGAAGCTAGAGAGCCGAGTTGGTCGAGTCGGCGAGCGTCCAGATAAGGGGAAAGCAGGTGTCCATGCTTGAAGTGAGGACCATGCCTCGGGTCGACGAGAGCCGCCGGGAGGCGGTCAGTTTCCTCACGGCCCACGGCATCAGCTTGGCCGGTCATCTCTACCCGGCGCGGGGCAGGTCGGGGGAGCCGGGTCCGGCGTTGGCTATGTGCGGTCCGATCACGTCGGTTAAGGAGGAGACGCTGCCGCATTACGCAGTCGCCCTGCAAGACGCCGGCTACACGGTTTTGACTTTTGACAACCGTAACTNNTTCGGTGATTCGGGGGGTGAGCCCCGCCAACATATCGATACCTACGAGCACACAGAGGATTTGCGGTATGCGGTCAGCTATATGTTGACCCGGCCTGATGTAGATCCCGAAAGGTTCGGTCTGTGCTGTGTCTGTTTGGGGGCCGGTTATGCGCTGGAGGTGGCGGCAATGGACCGCCGGATCAAGGCGGTGGCGTTGGTGGCCGGTGGTTACAACCTGACTGACACCTACGTGGAGTTCCTCGGGGACGGTTTCGAGGGGTTCATGGACCAGTTGAACACGGCTCGACAGAAGCAGTTTGCGACCGCTGAGGTCCAGTACATGCCGTCCATTGCCGGGCCCCCCGACTACGGACCTGCTGCGATGCCGGTGCAAGAGGCCTGGGAGTACTACTCCAGCGCCCAAGAGCGCGAGGCGCCGAACTGGGAGAACCGGCTGACAGTCGAGTCGATGGAGCATGTCATCGGCTGGAACGTGGTCGGTCACGCCCACCTGGTGGTCCAGCCGCTGCTGATCGTGCATGGGACTACCGACCAGCTGCTACCCCCCCGCTTCGCCCAGGAGGTCTACGACCTGGCCCCCGAACCCAAGCAGCTGGAGTGGATCAAGACCGACAACCACGTGCAGCTCTATGACCAGGCGCCCTACGTCCCAGAGGCGATCGATCACTGCATCACCTTCTTTGACGGCCACCTGGCGTCAGGGGCCGCCTCGGCCTCCGCCGCCTGAACATCCGATCTGTCCACTTGAACTGGAGGCTTAGCTATGACCGTTGTCGTTGACCAGACCGATACGACCAGGTTGACCCTGGACGCGATCCAGGCGGTGACTGCCATTTTCGTTTCGGCCGATACCCACGATTGGGCCGGGTTGCGCTCCCGGCTTGCTGACCGGGTGCGGCTGGACTGGACCTCCCTCAGCGGGGGTGAGCCGGCCGACCTCACCGGCGACGAGCTCACCGAGGCGTGGCGCACGCTGCTGTCTGCTTTCGAGGCGACCCACCATCAGCTGGGCAACTTTCTGGTCGACCACATCGACGCCGAGCAGGCACGACTACGGTTCTACGGCACCGCCACCCACGTGTTGGCCACCCCCGGCCAGGAGGGCCGCTGGCTCCTCGGCGCCCGCTACCAGGCGGTGCTCCGCCATAACGACGACGGCTGGCAGGCCAACGAGCTGATCCTTACCGTGGTGTGGGGCCAGGGCAACCAGAACCTGCTGGCCGTCGCGGCCGCCCGAAGCTCCGCCGGCTCCCCCGCCGAAGCGACAGCTGCCGATCCTCCCAGCAGCCATGGGTAGCCGACCGTGAACTCGTTCACCGGACGTGCGGCCTTGGTCACCGGTGGGGCGCGAGGCCTCGGAGTCGAAGTGTGCCGACAGCCTCCGGGAGCGTTGCTCCGGACNNTGGTAGCGCTGGCTTGGCAGATTGATCCAAGAGACGCCTCGTTCGGGAAGGATGACCGCTCGCGGTCGTGTCGCCCCGCACGGGCTCGACGCTTCGGGGCCAGGAGTAGCGCCGCGAGGCCGCTGTCGACGAGCAGCTCAAGAACGAAGTCATAGATCGCCCCACACCGAATGATCCCGATTCCTGACGAATAGAGGCACAGATGCTAACTGACGCAAAGGTACAGATGAGTGCGGTTGATCGCTTGACACAAAGCGCCCGCGACAACGGTGTCGCCGCGTTAGCCGACGGAAATGACCGGGTACGCTTTGGAACACTGCTAATCGATGGTGAACACCGCGCCGGCAGCGGAGAGCGGTTCAC
>PMHH01000095.1 GCA_003156595.1 Acidimicrobiaceae bacterium | reverse complement strand
CGACACCGCCGGCATCCATCTCGTCGTTCTCGGCGGCCCCATCGACTGTGCCGGCTGGGGGTGGATCGGTTACTTTGACGGCTGACGCGTCGAACGCTTCGAGCTATGCGTTTACCTCGACGTCGAGCGCGGTTACCGGTTTGGGGTCGGTTGACTCCTCGTCGGGGAGCGCGCAAGATGCGGTGGAAATTCCGGCTACTCAAGCAGCCGTGACATATACGTTCGATGTCACGGCCACCGGAGCCGGTGGGACATCTGCAGAATCGCCAGTGACGGTCACGCAGTCTGCCCCGGTTTATGAGGAGGCGTTTGAGTCCAATAAGCAGCAGCTTGTGACCTACGGCAGTATTGACCAGAACTCTGACGAGCCGATGCTGGCTGCTGGTAGTAGCCCGGCGCTTGCCGCGTTGCCTGGTGGTGGCACCGAAGAGGCCTACGTGAACCCCAGTGGGGCCTTGAACCTGTGGGGAAGTGGTGGTTCGTATGCGACCGGCCAGGGAGTCGAGTCAGGGACGAACCCGTCGATCGCGGCTGCGTCGAGTGGCGGGTTCGAGGTTGTCTTCATGGCAGCGGGGTCCGGCGGCAAGTTGTACACCTGGACGTCGACTGGTGACAAGACGACTGACACCGGTCAGCTGATGGCCGCCGGCAGCAGTCCGACGGTCGCGGCGGTATCGGGAGGCGGCTACGAGATAGCGTTCGCGGCGATAAGCACCGGCTACCTGTGCGTGCTGGGCAGCGCCCTCGACGACAACACCGGCCAAGGAATCGAGACAGGGACCAGGGCCGCGATCGCGGGGGCGTCGAGCGGCGGGTTCAAGGTTGCCTTCATGGCAGCAGGGACCGGCGGCAAAATGTACACCTGGACGTCAACCGGTGAGGCCACGACCAACACCGGCCAGGGCATGCAAGGCGGCACCAGCCCAGCAATCACCACCTAAAACGGTCAGACACACGACCCTATAGACGCACTCAACGAGGGCCGCTTGGAGCGCCACCTGACGAAGAATGTCGGAATGTGAGGACATAAGGTAGCTCGTCCAGAATGAGTGGGATTCGTTATGAACACCGCATGCACCGCAAAAAGGTTCACCCGAACCAGCCGAGTTGTCATCCTGTGCGCGGTGGCAACTCTCCTGTTCGCGGGTTGCAACTCGTCAAAGCCCTCGGTCGCGAAGCTGCCGACAACGAGTGCGACTTCTGTAGGGACGTCGTCGCCGACCAAGAGTTCGACGATCGCCTCCACCTCCACCTCCATCGCTGCGTCGACGACATCTCTTGCAACGACGGTTGTCTCCCCGGCGACTCCTGCATCGTCCCAGTTAGGACGTACCGGTTACGATCGAGCTGTGGTTGAGTGGAAGGATGGAGCAACCGCGAGTTCAGCGGCTGACGCTCAGTATTGGCTTGCAGCCGAAGCGAACCTGCAACTGGGAGTTAGGATCGACAGCGATACGCAGGGCTATCAAAGGGCCATCAGCGAACTAGCACAACTCGCCTTATTGCCCGCCGCGGACTTAACCTCCGTCCAGGACACAGAATTCCGTACGGACGTGTCCGGTCTAGATGCGTTCTTCAACACGCCAGCGCTCTATCAGTAACCCGAGCACAGATGTGTAACACTCGGAATTCTAGTACTGCCCTTGCCAGACGCGGCCGTACTTGATCTCGGTCGTTGCCAGTAGTGGCGTCGTCGCCGGGTTGCACGTGTTGGGAGCGAGGCCCAACGCCTGGGTCAAGTTGATGAAGAACGGCTGATTGAACGGCTTGTGGATGCTCGGGAGCTGGGGGATCGTGACCCACACCAAGGCCAACGTTCTACAGGTGGTAGCACTGCTGTCGTTCGTGGGTTTGTGTGGTGGGCGTCGTGGTCATCGTCCCATGCAGCAAACGGTTCAACTGGCCGCATTGGGCCATAGCCCCGCGCCTGCGCACGCGAGGCCAGCCGGCCCGCCGAGCCAGGTGAAGCTACGTCCTGTAAGACAGGGCTACCGTGTGTCGCGTGGACGATCGCGATCGCGAGTGGGGTTTCCGGACCAGAGCCGTTCACGCCGGCAACCGGCCCGATCCGTCCACCGGGGCCCGGGCCGTGCCGATCTACCAGACCACCAGTTTCGTCTTCGAGGACGCGGCCGACGCGGCCGATCTCTTCGCCCTCCAGAAGTACGGCAACATCTACACCCGCATCGGCAACCCCACCGTGGCCGCCTTCGAAGAGCGGGTGGCGAACCTCGAAGGCGGTATCGGCGCGGTTGCCACCTCGAGCGGTCAGGCCGCTGAATTGTTGCTCTTCACCGCGTTGGCTGGCGCGGGGGACCACATCGTGGCCAGCAACGCCCTGTACGGCGGGACCCTCACGCTGCTCGATGTGTCGCTCCGCCGGCTCGGCATCGACACTTCCTTCGTCCCTCCCGATGATCCGGCCGGTTTCGCGGCGGCAGCCCGTCCGAATACGAAGGCCTTCTACACGGAGATAGTGGCGAACCCGTCAGGGGTCGTGGCCGATTTGGGAGCCCTGGCCGAAGTGGCGCACTCCGCCGGCGTGCCGCTCGCGGTGGACTCGACGCTGGCGACCCCGTATCTCTGCCGCCCCTTCGAACACGGCGCCGACGTGGTGGTGCACTCCGCGACCAAGTTCATGGGAGGCCACGGCACCTCGATGGGTGGAGTGGTGGTGGAAAGCGGCCGGTTCGACTGGGCGAACGGCCGGTTCCCCCGCATGACCGAACCGGTGCCCAGCTACGGGGGATTGCGGTACTGGGACAACTTCGGCGAGTACGGCTTCTGCACCCAGATGCGGGTCGAGCAGTTGCGCGACTTCGGCACCTGCCTGGCCCCGCTCAATGCCTTCCTCCTCCTGCAGGGTCTCGAAACGCTCAGCCTGCGCATGGAAGCGCACATAGCCAACGCCCTGGGGCTGGCCGAACACTTGGCCGCCCATCCCGCCGTGGCTTGGGTGTCGTACGCCGGATTGAACAGTTCCCCATACCACTCCCTGGCCCGGCGCTACCTGCCCCGCGGCCCGGGCGCGGTGTTCGCGTTCGGGATCGAGGGCGGGCGGGCAGCCGGGGAGACTTTTGTCGAATCTGTGGAGCTGGCGAGCCACTTGGCCAACATCGGCGACACCCGCACGCTCGTGATCCATCCCGCGTCGACGACCCACCGGCAGCTCTCGGACGAGGCGCTGGCCGCGGCCGGCGTACGGCCCGACCTGGTTCGGGTGTCGGTGGGCATCGAGGACCTGGATGACATCATCTGGGACTTCGAGCGGGCTCTCGACACAGCGGTAAAAGGGTGACCGTCGAGGCGCCAGCCCCCCTTGCCGCCGAACCCGGGCCGTGGCGACCCCCGAGCGCCCGGGAACGGCTGCGGATCCTCAACCAGACCCGGACCATCGCCGTCGTCGGCGCCTCCTCCAATCCGGCCCGCGCCAGCCACTTCGTGGCCACCTACCTCCTCAGCTCCAGCACCGACTACACCGTGTGGTTCGTCAATCCCCGCGAGGTGTCGATACTGGGTCACCGGGTCTATCCCAGCCTGATCGATCTTCCGGAGTCTCCTGACCTGGTCGATGTCTTCCGGCGGAGCGACGACCTCCCCGGAGTAGCAGCCGATGCCATCGCCGTCGGGGCCCAGACGTTTTGGGCGCAGCTCGGGCTCTATAACCAGGAAGCGGCCGACCTGGCCCACCAGGCCGGGCTGGCCGTCGTGATGAATAGATGCGTCAAGATCGAGCATGCCCGCTTCGCCGGCGGCCTCCATCTGGCGGGCTTCGATACCGGGGTTATCAGCTCCAGACGGCCGTCCCGTCCGGGCCCCTCCCGCTAAGACGCCAAAACCGGCGAAACCGGCGAAACCTCACCGGACGTTCGCTTTTTCACCGAGGAAGTCAACCAGATGGGCGCTCAGTTCGCGGGCGTCGTCGCCCGCGCCGTCGATGAAGGTGGACCGCCTTCGGCGCAGGAACGTGGCGCTCATCAGGTACAGGCCGGGAACCGGGGTGATTCCGCCGTCGTGGCGCACCCGCCCTTTGCCGTCCAGGACCGGCACCTCCAACCACGGATATTCCGGACGATACCCCGTCGCCCAGATGACGGTCTTGATCTCACCCGAACCGAGCGGCAGCAGGAGGGGCGGCAACGGCGGCACCCGGGTGGCCACCGGCCTCATGGCGGCCTCGATCTCGCGGTCGAGGCCGCGGCTGGTCGCCCATTCGTCGAGGGTGTCGAGCAACCGGCCGAGCTTGAGATCGGCAAGCGCACACGGATTCGGGAGGGACCCGGAGAACTGCGCAGTCCCGTCGTCGGTGATCCCTCCGAGGCGGCCGACAATCCGTACGCCGATGTCCTGTAGATAGTTGAGGTCGACGGTGAGGCCGTTCGGTGAGCCGACGAGCTGGAACGACGCTAGGTGGCGTGCTCTGACGACATCGTCGACCTCGTCGTAACGCTCGTCGAGGATGCCCGCCGCGTCGAGCCACCACATGATGTCCATGCCCCGATACACCCGGGGGACCCGGACGTGGCCGCCCACCGCCAGGGTGACGGGACGACCCGAGCGCTGGATCTCGTCCGCCAGCTGGACACCCGTCGCCGCCGCTCCGACCACGAGCACCCCGCCCTCGTCAAGCTGGTCAGGGTTGCGATAGTCGGCCGGGGTGACCGCGGTGACGCCCGGCGGGAGCGAGGCGGCGAAACTTGGGACCTCGGCCGCGTGGTAGGGCCCGCTGGCCACGACGACCGTGCGAGCCCGCCACTCGCCGGCGCTGGTTGTCACGACGAAGTCGTCCGCCAATTGGCGCACCGAAGAGACCTCGGTGTGCTCCTCCACGGGAGCATCGATCGTCGCCGCGTAATGGGACAGGTAGTCGATGACCTCGGGCATGGTCATGAACCCGCCCGGCTCATCACCTTGATAGCTGTAACCGGGCAGACGGCTCTGCCAGTTGGGTGTCAGGAGGCGGAGCGAGTCCCAGCGCCCCGTCCGCCAGGAGTTGGCGATCTCACCGCGCTCCAGCACCACATGATCTACCGAGCGCTCGGTCAGGCACCGGCTCATGGCCAAGCCCGTCTGCCCCGCGCCGACGATGACGGTGGTGACTTGTCGCAACGTGAACGCGGCGTCGCCTCAAGGGCGCCGCGTCAGATGACGTCGACGATGACGCGGGTGGGGTTGGTGATGGCGTCGTACACGGCGGAACGCTTCTGCGACTGGGCGACCAGCGCCTTCTTCTCGTCCGGGGTGGCGTCGGCGTCGATGTTGTAGGTGACCTTGATCTGGCTGAAGCCATTGCGGACGTCCGGGTCGACACCGAGGATGCCGCGAATGTCCATGTCGCCCTCGAGGGTGGCCTCCACCGAGCGCAGCTGGATACCCCGGTTCTGAGCGACGGCGGCCACACCGGCGGTGAGGCAGCCGGCCAGGCTGGCCAAGAGGCTCTCCACCGGAGTGGCGCCTTCGTCCTCGGCCGAGAAGACCTGGGGGTGGTCGCCCTCGAAGTGGAACTCGCTCTTGTGCGTCTGCTCCGCACCCAGGCCGAAGAAGTCCTTGACGGTGCTCCGGCTATGGGTTCCTTTGACCCAGGTGTTTGACACCCGCCACTTGAAGTCGGCCGCTTCCGGCTGTTCGGTCAGGATGCCCCTGGCCTTCTGCAGGAAGTCGACATCTACTCCATTGTCGACGGGGGTGGCCGTGTCGGTCATTCGTGTTACCTCCTAGCCGAAAATCGGAACTCCAGCGGCGCGAACGGTACCATAGGAAGCCGATCAGCCGAGTCAGAAATTGACCGATCGTACGACTACTGTCGTCGGGGTGACAGCCACCGCGGCCCATGGTCGACGGGGTCGGCGGGGCTCCCGGGGGGGTGCGTGGCGACCGGGAGACCACCCGGGCAGACGGCTTTTCACGAGCCTGTTCGTCGAGGCCCCGCTAGCCATGGAACTCAACGGGTCGTTGGGTCCAGTGACGGTCGCCTATGAGACCTGGGGCAGCCCCTCACCGGACCGCGACAACGCGGTGCTGATCGAGCACGCCCTGACCCTCGACAGTCACGCCGCCGGCCAGACCGGTCCGGGCCACCTCAGTCCGGGATGGTGGGACCCGCTCATCGGAGCTGGCGCCGCCATCGACACCGAGCGTTGGTGGGTGGTCTGCCCCAATGTGCTGGGCGGCTGCCAGGGGACGACGGGGCCGTCTACCGACGACGCGACGGGAGTGCCCTGGGGTTCCCGCTTTCCTCAGATCACCATCCGGGATCAGGTTGCGGTCGAAGCCGCGCTGGCCGAGGCGCTTGGCATCGACAGGTGGGCGGCGGTCATCGGCGGGTCCATGGGCGGCATGCGGGCCCTCGAATGGGGCGTGACCCATCCCGATCGCGTGGAGCGTCTGGTCGTCGTGGCCTGCGGGGCGGCAGCCACCGCTGAGCAGATCGCCCTTTGTGCAGTCCAGGCTCAGGCCATCCGCCAGGACCCGGATTTCCGCGACGGCGATTACTACCACGCCGAGGCCGGGAAAGGCCCGGAGCGGGGCCTCGGACTGGCCCGTCGCATCGGCCACCTGTCGTACCGGTCCGAGCTGGAGCTCGACATCCGGTTCGGGCATTCGCCCCAAGCCGGCGAGGACCCGTACACCGCGGGCCGGTACGCGGTGGAAAGCTATCTGGATCATCAAGCCGACAAGCTGGTGCGGCGCTTCGATGCCAACAGCTACCTCGTGCTGAGCCGGGCCATGGACCACCACGACGTCGGTCGGGATAGGGGCGGTGCCGCCGCCGCTCTGGCTTCGGTGAAGGCGACGGCGACTGTCGTCGCGGTCGACAGCGATCGGTTGTATCCGCCCCGGCTGCAGTACGAGCTCGCCTCGCGCCTACCGGATCACCCCGAGGTCCAGTTGGTCCGATCGCCTTACGGCCACGACGCCTTTCTGATCGAGGTGGAGCAGCTAGGCCGATTCGTCAAAGACGCTCTAGCCAAAGCCTGAGCCATCTGTCAGTCTCCCTGTCAATCTCCGGCAGGCTACGGTTCAGATGGCGACAAGTTGGGGGAGGGAACGCACATGCGATTCCGCAGGCGGGTGTGGGCCGTGGTGGGGCGGCGTGGCTGGTCGTAGTCGGGACAACGGCCGGCGTGCCGGCGGGTGGCGTGGCGGCGGGGGCGGCCGCGGCGGCGGCCGCGACGCCAGGTTGGCGGATCACTCCCAGCGCCAATGCGACCAGCCCCTCCGGTGCGCTGGCGGCTCTGGCCTGCACCTCGCCGTCATCGTGTGTGGCCGTGGGGTTTGGCGGCGCCCTCCCGCCCAAGTCAGGTCGGCCCCTGGCCGAGTACTGGAACGGCACGGCTTGGACCGCCAGCCCGGCGCCGGTCGCCACCGGAAACAAGAGCTTGCTGTCGAGCGTGGCCTGCCCCGC
Source organism: Acidimicrobiaceae bacterium (assembly GCA_003156595.1). Taxonomy (GTDB): domain Bacteria; phylum Actinomycetota; class Acidimicrobiia; order Acidimicrobiales; family Palsa-688; genus PALSA-693. The sequence continues at coordinate 8,893 of PMHH01000095.1, read as the reverse complement.
CGCGGAGGCGTGCCAGGCGGTGGGCGGGTCGGTCTCAGCTGCCGGCACCCTAGCCCCTCTGGCGGAGTCGTGGAACGGGACGCGCTGGGCGGTAGAGGCGACCCCCGCCCCGCAGACAGGAGGGGCTTTGTCGGGGGTGGCCTGCTGGTCGACCAAGGCGTGCGTGGCCGTGGGTCAATCGGGTTCGGGCCTCGAGGGCTCGCCGACGAAGCCGCTGGTGGAAAGCTGGAACGGCTCGGCGTGGGTTCAAGCCAAGCTGCCCGGCACCGCATCGGGTGGGCTAAATGGGGTGTCGTGCGCGGGCACGTCGGCAGGGGCCACGTGCGTGGCGGCGGGCGCGGCCGGCGGCGGACCGCTGGTTCTGGTTTCCAACGGTGCCGGCTGGACCAAGGAGCCGACCCCGAAGCTCACGACCCCTGCCGTCCTGCTGGCGGTGGACTGCACGTCCAGCTCGTCGTGCGAAGCGGTGGGCTCTCACGGTTCCCGGAGCCTGGCGGAAATCTGGAATGGCTCCGCCTGGTCGGTGCAACCCACCGCCAACCGCCAAAGCTCTGATGTCCGGTACGGGGTGAGCTGCAGCGCGGCGGCCAACTGCGCGGCGGTCGGCTACTGGAACGGGCCCGAATACGGGACCCAGCCGCTGGCCGAAGCCTGGAACGGTTCGGCCTGGAGCCGGCAGAAGACCCCCTACCAGCCGGGTACGACGAACGTGTCAATGGCCGGTGTCGTCTGCCCCAGCCCGGGCGCCTGTGTGGCGGTCGGCAGCAACAACGCGGTGGCGGCGGTAGAGGTCGAGAAAGGGGGCTCCTGGGTCGCCCAGCCGGCGGTGCCGGGCTATCTCGAGCAGGCCCAATCCACCCTGGGCGGTGTCGTGCGGGTCGGATACATCCTGCGTGGCCGTTGGGAGCACGTACGCGTCCATCCGAGACACCTTTGTCGGGATGATCGAAACCTGGAACGGTTCTCATTGGCGGGTGCTGGGGTTCCAGCAGCCGGCGTCCAGCGACCTGGTGTCGGTGGCCTGCCCGTCCCCAACTGCCTGCCTGGCCGTCGGCTCCGCGCAAGGAGGCTTGGCGCCACTGGCCGAGTGGTGGGACGGCACCGCCTGGAGCGTCGTGTCACCGCCGCCTCCGGGCCAAAACCAGTACGCCAGCTTCTCGGGCGTCTCCTGCGTGTCGCCAATCCTGTGCACCGTCGCCGGCTCCTTTATCGGCGAGAACGGCGACCAGCCGCTCATTGAGGTTTGGAACGGCTCCAGCTGGGCCCAACAGACGGTCCCGGCGCCGGCAGACGCCATCGAACCGATCCTCTCGGCCATCTCGTGCTTCTCCACTGACATCTGCGAAGCGACCGGCCTGTCCAACTCCTATGAGGATCCGGAGCCCTTCGCGGTCCAGTGGAATGGCACGGCGTGGAGCGACGTCACGGTTCCCCAGCCCGCCGGTGCCAGCTTGGCCAGCCTGCCGGGCCTGTCCTGCGCCGGGGCGACCACCTGCGTGGCGGTCGGTTACTACTTCGATGCCACTAGCAACAGCTACCGGCCGTTGGCGGAGACGTGGAACGGCTCGTCCTGGTCGATCGGGTCGGTGCCGCTGCCCGCCTCGGCGGACGGGAGATTGGCCGCGGTGTCGTGCCCTTCGATTGGCGAGTGCACTGCGACCGGCGAGGACACCATGTCGACCGGTCAGGACCTGATCCTCGCTGACGTCTGGGACGGGACGGCGTGGTCGAAGCAGTCGATTCCGGCGACGGGGGTCGAGCCCTACCTCGCCGGCGTGTTCTGCTGGTCCTCGGCCAGCTGCGTTGCGGTGGGCGCGCGGGACGAAGGTGAGGGGCCGACGCTGGTGGAGACGTACTCGTAGCCGATCCGACCCAGACGGTGGCAACGACGCTGCTCAACCGATGAGCTCGCGCACCACGTCGACCCACATGTCGGTGGTCAGGCGCAGGGACTCGACGTCCACCCGTTCGTCGTTGCCGTGAAAACGTCCGGCGAAGTCCTCGAAGGTGACGCCTTCACTGAAGAGCCCGAAGCCGTAGGAGACCGCTCCTTTGTCCCGAAAAAAGCGCAGGTCGGTGCCACCGGTCGTCAAACGGGGCACCAGGGAAGCGTTCGGATAGGTCCGCCGAACGACAATCTCGAGCACCTCCCGCAGCCGGCTGTCAAACGGCGACGCAGTCGGGAGAGCGGCTTGCAAGGTGGTCACCTCCACCGCGCTCGCGAGGTCCCCGATGGCGGCCGCCAGGTTGGCGGTCACGTCGTCAGGGGTCTCCCCGGGCAGGAGCCGGATGTCGACGTCGATGTCCACCACGTCGGGTATCACGTTGGTCTTGACGCCGCCGTGCACGACGTTCGGTGAGAACGTCATGTGCGTGCACGCATGCGCCAGCTTGGCGGTGCGCTGATCCGGGAGAGCGACGCAGGCGTCGTACACCCGATCGGGATCGAGGAGGGCGGCGCGCTCCTCGTCGCTGACATCCAAGGCGGCGGCAAAGGACCGCCAGGCGTCCGTGATGCGGGCCTGGGGCCGATAGGCGGCGATGCGCCCGACCACCTGGGCCGCCTTCACAAGAGCGTTGTCGGTGCCGAAAGGCGTCGAGCCGTGGCCTGGGGTGCCCCGCACTCTCAGGCGCGTCCAGGCGATCCCCTTCTCCCCCGTCGTCAGCGTGACGAGACGGCCGGACCCCGACGGTCGGACCAGGCCGCCTGACTCGGACAGCACGAAATCGGCGCGGACCGCGTCGTAGTGGTGGGCGGTGACCCATTCGGCGCCATGGACCCCGCCCGCCTCCTCGTCGGCGACGGCAAAGTAGACCACGGTGCCCCGGGGTCGGAAGCCGCTGCGGGCCAGGTGGTGCACGGCCACGGCCATCGAAGACGTGAGGTTGAGCATGTCGATGGCGCCGCGGCCCCAGACTTCGCCGTCGACGAGCTCCCCGCCGAACGGGTCCCTCGTCCATCCGTCCGGAGTTACCGGCACCACGTCGGTGTGGCCCATCAGGCACAGGGTCGGCGCGGCCGGGTCGCTGCCCTCGATCCTTGCCACCAGAGAAGCCCGACCTGGAGTCGGCTCGTACTGTTCCACCTCCAGGCCGGCGCCCTCGAGGTAGGTGTGCAGGAGGTCTGCGTTGCGGAGCTCCTCGCCGGATTCCGGCGTGCCGTCGTTGACGCAGGCGTTCCGGATCATGTGCTGGAGGAGTTCGGTCACCTCCCCTGTCAGGTCGGGGGTCACTCCCGCCATCCTCTCACTGTGGGGAAACCGAGGCGTGGGTCCGGCATCCTCACACTTTGCTCATGGCCGGATGTCACACTTGGCAATCGTGGCTAGCGAGCCGGGCACCATCATCGTCGTCGAGGATGACCCGCACATCGCGGACCTCATCGAGCTGTACCTCCGACGCGACGGGCACCGGGTCGTCCAAGCTCCGACCGGGGAGGCGGGCCTGGAGGCCGCGGCACGTGAACGGCCCCGTCTGGTGATCCTGGACATCGGCCTGCCAGGTCAGCTCGACGGCCTCGAGGTCTGCCGGCGACTCCGGTCGACGAGCAACGTGCCCATCTTGATGCTTACGGCCCGGGATGACGAGATCGACCGGGTCCTGGGGCTCGAGCTCGGTGCCGACGACTACGTCACCAAACCCTTCTCCCCGAGAGAACTAGCCGCCCGGGTCAAGGCGATCCTACGGCGAGCCGACGGGCCGCCCCCCGCCCGGCCCGCGGTGCTCACCGCCGGCAAGGTCGAGGTGGACACCGGGAGGCGAGAGGCGCGGATCGGGAGCCGTCCGGTTTCGCTGGCGACTCGAGAGTTCGACCTGCTGCAATTTCTGGCCGAGAACGCCGGCCTGGTGCTCTCTCGCCAGCAGCTCCTCGACGGCGTGTGGGGCCAGGGCTGGTACGGCGACGAGCGAACGGTGGACGTGCATGTCCGCCAGCTCCGCAAGAAGCTGGGCGAGGCGCTATCGCTGACGACCGTGTGGGGCGTCGGCTACCGGCTCGAGTAGACGTGCGCCGCCGTCTCACCGTTGCCATGGTCCTCATGGTCTTCGGCGCGCTGGTCCTCGCCGGGCTGGCCAGCCTGGCGTTGGTGGCCCACAACACGACCACGCAGACCAGGCATGAGCTGATCCACGAAGCTGATGAGCTGGCGTCCACGGTCCAAAGTGAGGCCGTCAGCGACACCTCCAAGGAATCCGACCCGGCGAAGACCCTGACTGCTCTGCTCCGCGCCCTCAGGGCACCGCTTCGCCTCGAAGGATCGACCGTCGTGGCCATAACGCCCGGCGGCGTCTTCTTCAACCCCGCGCCTCCCGTCCGGGCAGATGGCCGAGCTGCCAGCCTGGCCCCGATCTTTCCGAGCGGGCTCAACAAATCGGATCTCCAGCCGACTGCCCTCCTGGCCGGGTCGACAGTCTCGGGCAGCCGAGACGGGCTGGTCTACGCGGCCGTCCCCTATACGGCCGAGGTGCAGGTCCGCGGCGTGCCACGCGACGTCGTGCAGGTGGTGATCCTGACCCGGCGACCCCCGAGTGCGTTGGCGGGTGCCGGGCTGTGGTTCGGGCTGGTATCGATCCTGATCCTCTCCATCGCCGTGCTCGTCGCCCGCCTGCTCGGACGGAGTTTCGTGCGACCGCTGGAAGCGGCCCAGGCGGTGACCAGCCAGATCGCCGGCGGCGACCTCGACGCGCGCGTCCCCGACCCGCCCGGCACCGATCCCGAGCTGGCCGCGCTCGCCCACTCGATCAACTCGATGGCCGCCAGCCTCGACCGGGCTCAGGGGGCGGAGCGCCAGTTCTTGCTGTCGGTGTCCCACGATCTGCGCACGCCGCTCACCTCCATCCGTGGTTTCGCGGAAGCCATCGAGGACGGTGTGACCGCGGACGTCCTGGCCGCCGCCGGGGTGATCGCCTCCGAGGCCCGGCGTCTCGAACGGCTGGTGGCGGACTTGCTGGCCCTGGCGATGCTCGAGGCCCGCCGCTTTACACTGCAGCTCCAGCCACTGGATCTGGCTGGGGCGGTAACGGCGACCGCGGCTGGGTTCGAACCAGCTGCCGCGGAGTTGGGGCTGGACCTGGTCGCCCCCTACAACGGGGCCGTCGAGGCCACCGGCGACCCGGACCGGGTGGCCCAGGTGACGGCCAACCTGGTCGAGAACGCCCTGCGCTACGCCTCCCACGAGGTCCGGGTGACAGCCACGAATGGCGTCGGCCGCCCTGAGATGTCGGTGCAGGACGATGGTCCGGGCATCGCCGCTGAAGATCTGCCCCGAGTGTTCGATCGGCTATTCGTGTCCCGGCCCAACGGCGATCGCCCTGCGGGTTCCGGGCTCGGGCTGGCCATCGTGGCCGAGCTGGTGTCCGCTATGGGCGGATCGGTACGAGCGGAGTCCCCGTTGGGCTCGCAGGGTGGGACCCGGATGGTCGTGACCCTCCCGCCGGCGCTGCCCGCCGACCCGCTCGCCGGATCGCAGGCCTAGACGAAGCCGAGAGTGGGGTACTTGCCCCCAAGGATCGACACCGGATCCACGCCGATCACCCGTTCCAGCACGGTCGCGTACACGGAGCGGAAGTCCGTGTTGTAACGCAGGTTGCCGTTGGCGTCGAGCGCCGTCAGCGACGGCTCCTCCCCGTAGAACTTCCCTCCGTGGACGGTCCGCCCCGCCACGAACAGGGGAGCCGCGGCGCCGTGATCCGTACCACCGCTGGCGTTCTCGAGCGGGCGACGCCCGAACTCGGAGTAGGTCATGACCACGGCATTTCGGGCGTGGGACCCGGTTCCCAGTGCAGCCAGGAAGGCCGTCACCGACTGGTCGAGCTCGGCCAGCAGACGCTCCTGGTTGGTCTTCTCGTCGGCGTGGGTGTCGAAGCTCGCCAGGCTGACCTGGTACAGCTTGGTGGGGGCGCCGGCGTTGATGAGCGCCGCCACGGTCTGGAGCTGGCCCGACAAGGCCCCGGCCGCCGTCTCACTGGTGGCCGCCGGCGTCGCCATTCCGCCGGTGACCGAGGCGGGCGAAGGCAAGGCGTCCAGCTGCTTTTGGACTTCGAGCAGCTCGCTCCCGCACGCCGCCACCAGCGCCGACAGCTCAACCCGGTCGGACCCTGGGTCCTGGAGAGCGGCGAACGCCTGTTGGAACGCCGGGTCGCCTGGCAAGGTGATCCGCGGCCCGGTGATGGCCGTGGCGGACTGCGTGTCGCCGCGGAGCAATAGCGGCAGGGTGGCGCCGATGCTGATGGCCCGCATCGGATCGTCGCCGGTTGCGTCCAGCCAGCGCCCGACCCACCCCGCTCCGCTGCCGTCGACCGGGTTGGCCGTCTGCCAAATGTCCATCGCTTCGAAGTGGCTGAGACTGGGATTCGGGTAGCCGACACCACGGACGATCGCCAGCTGTCCGGCGTTCCACAATGACTGGAATCCCTTGAGCTGAGGGTTGAGGGCCAGGCCATCCCCTATGTCGAGGACCTGGCTCGGTGAGTAACCAAGCGTCGGTCGGGCCGCGTGGTAGGCGCTGTCGCCGTACGGCACCACCGTGTTGAGCCCGTCGTTGCCTCCGTAGAGAGTGATCAGGACGAGGGGTCCTGCCGCGGATGCAGCCGCATCGCTGTGTGACGGGGAGGCCGGTCCCGCCAGCGCGTCCCACGGTCGGGCCAGGAAGGCTGCACCGGCCAGTCCGGCCACCCCGGTAGCCCCGGCGCCGAGTAGGAACCTTCGACGCGAGATCCGGCGAGCCGGTGTCCGGGGAAGTTCCGCCGTGACGGTCGGGTTGGCGTCGTCCATGTCGAGCTCCGGTCTCATGCGAGGACGTATTCGGGGGCGGTTAGGGCCAGCGCGACCAGTTTCACCGGATGCCCCAACTCGGGAGAAAGGGCGGCCGTAGTGGTCGGACCCCAGCCGTCGATCCCCAGCAGTTGGGCGACTGCGGCCAGCCGATCGCTGGCCGGGGCGACCTCAACCTGCGTCAAGTCTGCTCGTCGCGCCAGCGCGGCAGCCGCCTCGAGACGCAACTGGGCGGTGGCGGTGTCGAGCCAGTAGGCGTTCTGCCCCCACCCGCCGACGTTCGGCGGATTGAACGGGGCCTGCCCCAGGACCGTGGCCAGGACGGGAAGGGTCACCCCGTCCGGACCGGCGGTGGTGGCCGACGCCGCGGCCGCAGCCGGCCCGGCCGGGCCCGCGGCCCCCGCGGCCCCATCCTGCGGCTCGAGGCGAGCGTCAAGACCGAGAGCCCTGGCGGCCCCAGCGAGGTATTCGATCGGCTGCTTGATCAGTCCGCCCCGCCTGGTAGGCGAGCGAAAGGCGGGGTGCAGGAAGATGGCCCGCAACGTGGCTGCAACGCTGAGCGAAGGGCCATAGGCGCCCACCAGGTCGTCCACGATGGGGTCGGCGGGAGTGACCGGGTAGGCGAAGTGGCTCCACAACTTGGCCACCACGAAGTGCGCAGACACGCTTTCGTTGACAGCGATCGACAAGATGTCCTCGCCGTTGAACGTGCCGGTGTGATCCAAGTAGGTCTTCACCCCGTAGTCGTGCTGCGCCGGCCGGAAGACGTAGCGGTACTCCGCCCGGTTGTACGTCCAACCGGTAAAGGCCTGGGCCGCGGCGACGACATCCGCCTGCGTGTAGTTGCCAACCCCGAGGGTAAACAGCTCCATCATCTCCCGAGCGAAGTTCTCGTTCGGATCCGCCTTCTTGTCGGTGGCGGTGTCGAGCCACAGCATCATGGCGCCGTCCTTGGCGACTGCCTGGGTGAGAGCCTCGAAGCCGCCCGCCCCCGCGGTCCGGAACAGCTGGTTCTGGAGATACATGAGCTTGGCGTCGCGAACCTTGGCCGCTCCCGTCGCGAAGTGGCCGTGCCAGAAGAGGGTCAGCTTCTCCCGCAGCGGGGTGGATGTGACGATCATCCGATCGAGCCACCACAGCTGCAGCGCGACCAGCTCCTCGTCAACGGTGCGATCTGCTGCTTTCCTGGTCGCCAGTGCTTCTGGAGACCCCTTGGCTGCGGTTGGCTGCTCGTAGGGCGCGAAGACCGGCACCTCGACCGCGTCGCCGGCGGGATCGGGGGCATTCCCCAGACCAGCCAGCACCTCCTCGACCGCGGCTTCATAGCCTGCCCCGGTCCGCTGATCGAGCTCGTCGGCATGGAGGCCAAACCCGGCCCGACGGTAGAGCAGCGCAATGTCGCTGCGGATCTGATCCGGCATCTGCGCTCCATTCCGGGGCTTCCGGCTGTACTCTGCCCACCAGTCTGGGTGCGTCATGTAAAGGATGTGTGATCCCACCGGGAAGGCTCGGTTAGGTCTGGTTGTCAGCCAGGACGCCGGCGTCATGATCTTCGAACAGGCGCCTCACACATTGCTCGCATCCGAACCTCACACTTCGCCTATGACCAGATTCCGGAGATACTTCTCGGCCCACCGCTGGCGGACGCTGGCGGTGGCTGGCGTCGCGGTGATCGCCCTCGGCGGCGGGGTCGCCTACGCCGCGCTCGACGGCTCGTCGACCAGCATCGCCGCGACCAGCCCGACCACCGCGACCTCGACCACGCTTCCGGCGAGCGGATCGACCACGGGCTCGACGAGCAAGCGGGGTCGCCACCTGCGGGTGCTGCGGGGACAGATAACGGCCATCTCGGGTAGCACCTGGACCGTCGAGTCCCGGGACGGCATCGCTATCACCGTCGTCATCACACCGACCACCCAGTTCGGCACCCGGGCCGCTCCGAGCAGCCAGTCGAGCTTCAACGTTGGCAACCAGGTGGGCGTAGCCGGAACCCGCACCGGCCCAACCACCGTGACCGCGACACGCATCGTCGTTCCCCGTACAACCGCGGAGTCGTCCACGGCCAGCTGAGACGGAGCGGACGAAGCGGCGGGGCAAGCGTGACGGGTTGGCAGCGGACGA
>PMHH01000111.1:701-2543 GCA_003156595.1 Acidimicrobiaceae bacterium | reverse complement strand
AGGGCTACTATATGCGAGCCGGTGAGGCCGCAGGTGAGAGCCAGGGATGGTGGCTGGGAGCGCAACGGGAGACGTTCGGCATCTCCGGCACGGTCGTCGAAGAGCAGCAGATGGCAGCCCTGTTCGGCACCAAGACCGACCCCAACACCGGCGAGCGGCTCGGCTCCAGGTTCCGGATCTACGCCAACGTCGCCGACCGCTGCCGAGGCCGAGCACCAGGAGTGGATCGAACGAGATCTGGCCACCCGCGCCGCCGCCCTGAAGGCCGCCGGAGGCAGCGAAGAACGGTGGGCAGAGAGCCTGGCCGCTCACCGGTCGGCGGCCGAAGAGCGGTGGGACAAGACCCGTCGGCGTATCGAGCGAGCCGGGGAACGCAACAGCGTCGCCGGCTATGACCTGACGTTCTCGGCCCCTAAATCCGTCTCGGTGCTGTGGGCGTCCGCCCCGGATCGGGCCGCCCAACAGGCGGTCCGCGACGCCCACCACGAAGGTGTCCGTGCCGCCATGGCCGTTCTTGAACGAAACGGCGCTTACGTGAGACAAGGCCGGAACGGGATCCGCCAAGAGAAGGTGAGCGGGGTCGTGGCCGCGGCGTTCGACCATCGGACCAGCCGTACTGGCGACCCTCAGATGCACACTCACGTCGCGGTGCTGGCCATGGCCAAAACCGACGACGGCAGAGTCCTGGCCCTGGATGGCCGAGCCATTTACGGGCTGTCCGGCGCCCTGTCGGCGATCTACGACTACCACCGTGACAAAGCCTTGGCCCGCCGGCTCGGGGTCGGGTTCGTGGTCAACGAACGCACCGGAGTCCGGGAGATCGCTGGCGTGCCGTCCTCCCTGAACGAGCTGTGGTCCTCCCGTCGAGCCCAGATCACCCTGAGACTCGATCAGCTCAAAGCCCAGTACCTGGCCGACCACGGCCGCCAACCGTCTCCGGAGTTGGTCTCCAAGATGGCCCAGTGGGCCACCCTCGACACCCGGCCCGCGAAGGCAGGACCGCAGAGCACCGAAGAGCTGTTCGCCGCTGGCGCGCCGCCGCCCGCGCCGCTATTCACACCGATTTGGCCGCCGTGTGGGACGCAGCCATAGCCGGCGGACCCTCCTCCACGCCCGTGGTCCAGACCGACGCCGAGATCGTCGAGGCGGTGATCGGCCGCCTGGAGGTCGAGAAGGCCACCTGGACTGTGCCGAACGTCGTTCAGGTCACTTGGCAGGTCATGGACCGCGACCCGGCCACCACCGTCGCCGATGACGAGGCCCGCGCCCAGCGGATCGTCGCCGCGGTGCTGGGCCACGACGAGGTCCTCAAGCTCACCCCCTCTGTTGACCTGGACCTGCCCGCGCAGCTGGTCCGGGCCTGCGGCGAAGCGGTCTACCAGGTGCATCTCACCGACCGTTACGCCACCCGCAGCGCCTTCAACGAGGAGGAATACCTGGTCGCCCGTTGCCACTCCACCACCATCACGCCGGTCAGCGGGGCCCGTGTCGAGGAGGCCCTGGCCGCCCCGAGCGGGGCCGGGTTGAGCGACGACCAGGCGGCCGCGGTGCGCGGCGTGCTCTCCTCCGCCGGTGATGTGAACGTGGTCGTCGGACCGGCCGGCACCGGCAAGACCACTACCATGGCCGTACTCGTCGACGCCTGGAAAGCCGAAGGAGGCGACGTCCTCGGCCTGGCTCTGTCCCAGACTGCCGCCAACGAACTCGCCGCCGCGACGGGCGCCCCGGCGGAGAACATCGCCAAACTCCTGTATGAGACCGGCCGCCGCGACCCCGACCGTTTCCCCGAGCACGCCGCCCGGTGGACTGTTCGGCCGGGTCAGCTGGTCATCATGGACGAAG
>PMHH01000111.1:0-664 GCA_003156595.1 Acidimicrobiaceae bacterium | reverse complement strand
CTGTGCGAACAGGCCCACGCCAAGCTGGTCCTGGTCGGAGACTACGAACAACTCGAATCCCCCGAAGCCCGCGGCGCCATGCGCCTCATGGCGAAGGTCGCCGAAACGTTCCAGCTCGGCCAGGTCCACCGTTTCAGCCNNTTGGGAACGCGACGCCTCTCTCCGGCTGCGAGCCGGGGATGTCACTGTCGTCGACGAGTACGCGGCCCGCGGGCGCATCTACGGGGGCACCGCCGAGGCCAACGAGCAGCGCGCCGTCCACCTCGCCCGACCACCTGGCCGGTCGGGAGACCTTCATCCTCGCCACCACCAACGAACGCGCCGCCCGCGTCGCGGGGATGTTCAGAGCCGGGCTCGTCCACTACGGACGGGTCGAACCCGACGGCGTCGCCCTCGGTGACGGCAACCAGGCCGGCGTAGGCGACCGCTTCGTGTGCCGGCTGAACACCCGCCACCTCACCACCACCCGCGGCGGTTTCGTCACCAACCGCTCCGTCTACCAGGTGCTAGCCCGCCACCCCGACGGCAGCCTGACCGTGGCGGTCATCCCACCCGACGACCGCAACCCCGACCAAACCGACACCGATGGCGACGGCATCGGCGACGCCTGCGACAACTGCCCGGGCATCGCCAACCCCGATCAGAAGGACACCAACGGCAACGG
>PMHH01000056.1 GCA_003156595.1 Acidimicrobiaceae bacterium | reverse complement strand
CCGCCGGCAACATCCTCGCTGTCCGCAACACCCTGGCTGTCCGCAAGACCCTCGCCGCCGGCAACATCCTCGCTGTCCGCAAGACTCTGCCCGGCCAGGTCACCCGGGGTCTGGCGCTCGCGGTGCATACGGCGCCCGACATCGTCCGCAGCCCCCCGGGCTTCGGCATCGGCGCGGTTGAGCTCGTCATTGACCTCCTCGAGAGTCCGGCGCACGACGCCGTAGGCGTCGAGGAGTCGCTCCCGGCCCGCCCGGAGTTGCTCGATCTGGACCGAGGCGACCCGCCGGCGCCGGGCCAGATCTTCGAGGATGCGCTCTCGCGTGGCCATGGCCCCCTCGACGGTGAGCGCTTTCTCCTGTTGGGCCGCGGCCCGAATGCCGTCCGCCTCGGTCCTGGCCTTGTCGACCATCTCCGCCGCCTGGGTCTTGGCCGTCTCGACAATCCGGGCGGCGGCCTGCTCGGCGGCATTGGTCTCGCGGGCCAGGGTGCCTTCCGCCTCGGCGCGGATCCGGGTGGCCCGCTCTTCGACGTCGGCGACGATCCGCTCGGCATCCTGGGCGGCCCGGCCTCGGAGGTCGGCAGCGGTGGCCCGGGCCGCGCCCAGGATGGCCGCCGTCTCTTCTCCGATGGCGGCCATGAGCGTGTCCTCGTCGAGCACCGGCGGCCGGGCCGCCCGCTCCTCGGCCGAGTGCCAGGCGGACTCGAGCTGGTCTGCCCGTTCGCCCAGGGTTCGGACCTCGGCGGCGACCCGGACCAAGAATCTGCGGACTTCTGACTGGTCGTAGCCACGAAATCCCGACGAGAAAACCTGGGCCTGAATCTGTTCAGGCGTGGTCGACGGGTCAGCACCCATGGCGTTTCAGCCTAGGACCGGAGAGGGTTCCGAGTGGGCGATGATCGCCCCGGGCGCCGCGGCCGGCAGAGCGATCGTAAACGTGGTCCCCCGGCCCGCCACGGACCGGCAACTGACCTGGCCCCCGTGCCCCTCGACCACCCGTCTGACCACCGCCAGGCCGAGCCCGAGACCTCCGAAGCGACGGGTGTCGGAGCTGTCGCCCTGCACGAAGTCCGAGAAGACCGCGGCGTTCTCCTCGGGGGTCATCCCCACCCCCTGGTCGCTGACCGAGATCTCCACGCCGCCGCTCCCGGGAGACGAGGGTCCGCCGTCGCCGGCCGCGCCGTGTTGGCCGTTGACCGCAGCCTGGTCCGGGTCAGGCGCCGACGTCGGCGAAGCCGACACCACGATGCGCCCACCGTCGGGTGAAAACTTCACGGCGTTGTCGATGAGCTCGTCGATCGCCATCGAGAGCCACCTGCGATCGGCGAGGACGGGCGGCGTGTCCGCAGCCACCCTCCGCCCGATGGACATCTTCTCGGGTAGTCGGTCCGACCACGCCGCGGTCAAGCCATTGACGAGCGACCGCGTGTCGAGCGACTCGGGCCGGAGGAGGATCCGCCCCGCCCCACTGGACGCGAAGAACTCGAGCATCTCGACGATCCGCAACAGCCGGCGGCCGGCCTGGAGGATCTCGTCGTGCCACTGGCGGGCGCGCTCTGGGGGCACGTCACGCCGGAGCAGGATGTCGGCATAGCCCATGATTCCGGTGAGGGGCGTGCGCAACTCGTGGCCGACGCGAGACAAGAACTCCGTCTTCATCTGCTCGACCTCGCGCTCGCGCCGCAGGTCCCTGAGGACCAGCACCCGGCCGACCACCTCTCCGCCTGAGCCTCGCAGGGCACCGGAGGAGACCGCGACGGGTATCTCTTCCGCGCCGGACCGGCGCACCGACGCCAGGCGGGCCCACGGCATGGCGTCCATGGCGACCAGGCGGGGGGCCAACGAGGACGAGTCGTCGTCGACCAGATCCATGACCTCGTCGATATGCCGACCGAACGCCCCCGCGGCGTCGACTCCGAGCAACTGACCCGCCGCCTCGTTGAAATCGGTGATGATGCCGTGCGCGTCCACCGCCAGCAGGGCATCGGTCATGCCCGCCACCACCGCTTCGAGCCGGTTGCGGAGACGGGTCTCGTCGTCAGCAGCCGCCTGGAGAGCGCCGGCCTGCTCTTCCACGGCGTCGATCATGGAGTCGAAGGCCGATCCGAGCACCGCGACCTCGTCATCACCGGCGATGTACGCCCGTTCGGAGGTGTTGCCCCGCTGAATCCGCGTCGCGACCTCAGTGAGCCGTCGGAGCGCGGCCGTGATGCGGTCTCCCGTAAAAGCGGCCAGTCCCAACGCCAGCACCGTGCCACCCAGGGCGATGAGGAAAAGCGTGCGATAGAGCTGGTTTCTGGTCGACATCAGGGTGGCCTCCGAGGTCGAGAGCACCACGGTCAGTGGTGACCCCCGCGCTACCGCGACCGGGACCACCGCAAAGAGGCGGTTGTCGCGTGTCTCGGTGCCCCCCAGCTGACCCGCCAAAGTGGTGAGGATCCCGGCCGGGGGCTGCGGTCCGGCCGTGGCCAGGACCGACTGCGGCGTCACCAGGGCCAGTGACACCGATGGGTCGACCCCGATCAAGCCCGCCAGGTACGTCTGGTCGAGGGGGCTGAGGCTGATAACCGTGCCCAGCAACTGGCCGGTCCCCGAGGAGCACTCGGGGAACGTCGCCACCGCCACCGCCCGGGTCCCGATCACGAACACGGCACCCTGCCCCCCGCCGTTGCACGCAGGCTGGGCCAGGGTGGGATTGCCGGCCAACTGGCTGGCCAGCGTGGTGCTCAACCCACCCGTGATGACCGGGGTGGCACCGGTCGGGCTGGCATAGGCGAACTCCTCCGCCGTATTGATCTCGCTCAGCGTTTGCAGCCGGTTCTGGATCTTCGCCGCCGCGATCTGGGTTGCCGCCGAGGAGCCGCTCGTCCCGTAGGTATTGAGGGGGTTCGGGCTGACCGACTGGAAGTACCCCTGGAGATCTCCGGCGACGAAGCGGGCGTCCAGGATGGCCGCCGTGACGGTGTCACTCACCTGGGCGCCCTCGGTGCGGGCCCGCGAGCTCAGCTGGATGAATTCGTCGCGCTGCAATGATGACGAGATCACCGCGGACAGAGCCACGGCGAGGACCAGCACGACCAGGAAGATGGTGGTGGCGGCACTGGTGGCCACTCGGGCCGCAATGGAATGCCGGCTGGCCGCGACCAGCGTCAAGCCGATCGCCACGCTGCCGGCGACGAGCAGGCCATCGCCCAGCAGGCTCGAAGCCTGGAACAACTCCGCAATGGCGGCGCCGGCCCACCCCAGCACGCCTACGCCCAGCACCAAGCCGCGGCGTCGACCCACCGCCCAGCCGGGAGCGGCTGCGGCCAGACCGGCTGCAGCAACTAGACGGGCCACGCTGAGGCTCCCAGACGGGTTTTGGGTGACGATGAGCGATCCGTGCAGGAAGGCCACGGTGCCGGCGACGAGGAACGCGGCGCCGGCGAGTACCCGGGAAGCGGGTCGACGCTTGGCGTCTCGGCTCGAATTGGGCCGCAACGCCGTCAGCGCCAACCCGGCGGCGGCGACCATGAGGGTCAGGAACTCGGCGCTGAACTGGATCTGGGCGTGCGTCGATGCCATTAGCGGGTCACCCGCCGCCATTCTGACTCGGCTGCGCCGGCGGGATACGGCCACCGATGGCCTGCAGGTCCGCCAGGGCCTGCTGCAGAGTCGAGACCGCTTCGATCTTCATCGATCCGGCCTCGCTCTTGGCCACCGCGTACTCCTGCGGGGGAACGAGGAACAACTGCGCCCCTGCGTCGCGCACCGCGACCGCCTTCTGGGCGACGCCGCCGACGTCACCGACGGCGCCATTGAGGCTGATGGTACCGGTGGCCGCCACCCGGTGGCCACCGGTGAGCTCACCGTTGGAGAGGATGTCCAAGAGTCCGAGCGTCAGCGCCAAGCCGGCCGACGGTCCACCGATGTCGCCGACTTCAATGCTGACATCGAAGGGAAAGGAGTAGGTCGACTGCGTGAACGTGACCACGCCGAGGAACGCCTCGTGCGGGTTGGCTGGTTCGCCTGAGATGGCGGGCGTCCCGCTCAACCGGGCCGGGATCGTCACGGTCACGGCCTTACCGTCCGAGCCGACGCGGCTGACCGTGACCCGGACCGTCTGGCCCGGCTTGGCCGAGTGGACGGCGCTGACCAGGTCGGATGCGGTGTGAATGGTGACACCGTTTATGGCGATCACCAGGTCGTTGCATTGCAACCCAGCCGCCGCCGCCGGCGTGCCTGGGGCCACCTCTTGCAGCTCGGCACCGAGATCGTCTTCCTTGACCGGATAGCCAAGCCGACTCAAGGCGACGACGGCCGCCGCGGATGTGGAGCCCGTCATCTCCTGGGCGTCCTGGCACGGCAACTGGGCCGCTGGGGTAGTGCCGAGGACCTCTCCCTTGGGATACAGCTGGGTCCCGTCCTTGAGGGTGTGCAGGAGGTGGAGCTTCTGGAGGATGTACTCGTAAGGGGTGGCCGGGCCGACCAGCACGTCGACCATGTAGAGCGAGCCGGCGACGGGGTGGCCCCGGCCAGACGGCACGGAGATGAGGACGCACGGCGCCCCATCGGGTAGCAGCAGGTAGGACCCGCCGGCGCCCAACTGGCAGTGGGCGCTGTTGGTGATCTGCGGCGCCGAGCCAGGCGAGAAGGCGTAGTAGCCGTCAGCGCCCTTGACGATGGCCACCCAACCTCCGGCTATCAACATGAGCACGACCAGCAACCCCAGGAGCCAGGTCCGGACCGACCGGCCGTCTGGTTGGCTCTCCGTTGGCACCCACACCGGGCCAACTGACCACGAGGGCCCGCTCATACGGGCGCCCTCTTCGACTGAGCCCACGGGCTACGCCCTGCGCCGGTCGGCTCGCTCACGCACGCGGCCCGCTCACGCCTGCCTCGATCCGGCCGGCCGGTCTTGTAGGATCTACGCGGTCGTGGCCACGTTTCTGCTTTCCGATGGAGATCGGTTGGATGGCTGTGCAAAGCGGGCACAGCCTGCCATGCTCTGGGCCAAACGCGGGAACGCGCTGTCGTGAGCTTCGCCGGCGAATCGACGTCGCCGTGGGGTGAGCCTGCCCCGCCCGTAGCGCCACCTCACACGCGGCCGGCCGGTGGGCCCCTCCGGGCGCCCGCCGTGGCACCGACCTCATCGCAACTCTCAGCCCCTACGACGCCACTGGCCCCCGGCGCTCGGCGCGGCTCGAGCACTCAGAAGACCGGCCCCTCCGGCGCCCAGGCGCCTGCTCCCGTTGGGACCCCGCGGCCCGCTCGGACCACCGCCCTCCCTTCGCCGACCCGGGCCGCGGCCGCATCGGTTCTGGCCGCCACGGCCACCACTAACGGGAAGAACCGGAAACACCAGCTGGTCGAGCGCACCGTGCTGGTCCGCGTGATCCCTCGCACCGGCATGTTCGCCCGGGCCCGCTCCGTGATCGCCCTGACGATCATCGCCGTGAGCATCGGCGTCGTCCTGGCCGGGACCCTCAGCGTCGTCATCTGGGGCCTGGCGGCGGCGATCCACCGTGCCGCCAGCAACTGACAGGTCCGAGCCGCCCGGGAAACCACCGGCAGGGCCCGAGCGGCCAGAGGAAAGGCTCGACCCGCCCGAGCGGCCAGCGGAAAGGCTCGACCCGCCCGAGCGGCCAGTGGCAACGCCCCTTCCCGATGGCGTGACGGCCCGCCGGCGAGAGGCCGCTCTGGCCGGACATCGCGGCGACGAGGCCGGGGCCCGCCAAGCCTTGGGTGACGCCGCGGCAGCGGTGAGAGCCACCGCTCTTGGCGCCCTGGCCCGCACGGGGAGGCTCGACCTGACTGATGTGACCGCCGCCATGGACGACCCCGAACCTGAAGTCCGGGCCCGGGCCGCCGAACTGGCCGCGTTCGTGGGACCAACGGCCGTGGCCGTGGGGCTGCGAGCCCTCGCCGACCGAGACCCCCGGGTGGTAGAGGCCGGCTGCTTCGCCCTCGGCGAGATCGGTCCTTCCGCAGTCACCGCCGTGGGAGCGCTGGCGGGCGTGGGTCGCGACCATCCCGACCCGCTCTGCAGGGAAGCCGCGGTGGCGGCTTTGGGGGCTATCGGCGACCCGGCCGGGCTACCCGCCATTCTCGCTGCGACTTCAGACAAACCGGCCGTGCGAAGGCGGGCGGTGCTCGCCCTGGCTCCCTTCGATGGCCCGGAGGTGGACGCCGCGCTGGAACGGGCCCTCTCGGACCGGGACTGGCAGGTCCGCCAGGCCGCCGAGGACCTAGGCGATGGCCGCAGCCAGCGCGACTAGCACGACCCAGGTGACGTTGTACACAGCGAGTGGTGAGACCGGCACACATCGAGAGGCTGATCCGTTCATGCGAATGCGGAGCAGCCTCCGGCCGGTGCCGGGTCGGCTACTTACCCTGCGTCGGCCTGGATGCGACGCAGGATCCAGGTTCTCACATGAAGAGGTCTTTGACCGCGTCAAACTCTTCGAGGCACTTGCCGGCCCCCAGCACGACGCACTCCAGCGGAGCGTCCACCAGGTGTACGGGGAGACTGGTCTCCTGCTGCAGCCGCTGCTCGAGCCCACTCAACATCCCACCGCCTCCGACCAGGTGGATCCCTTGGGTGATCAGGTCCTGGGCGAGCTCGGGGGGTGACGCACCCAGACACTTGACCACCGAGTCCACGATCGCGCCGACCTGCTCCTCGATCGCCTCCCGGACCTCCTCGGGGGAAAGGATCACGGTCTTGGGAAGGCCGGTCATCAGATCGCGGCCGCGGACCTCGGCTTTGATCGAGTCGTCGATCGGCCACGCCGAGCCGATGGCGAGCTTGATCTCCTCCGCCGTGCGCTCCCCGACGGCAATCCCGTACTCACGGCGCACGTAGGTCTGGATGGAGGCGTCGATGTCGAAGCTCCCTACCCGGATGGCCTCGAGAGCCACAATGCCGCCGAGCGATATGACCGCCGTCTCAGTGGTACCGCCCCCGACGTCGACGACCATGTTGCCGAGGGGCTCGTGGATGGGCAGGCCGGCGCCGATCGCGGCCGCCATCGGCTGCTCGATGAGGTAGGCGCCGTTGGCGCCGGCGCCACGGGCCGCCTCCTCCACCGCCCGCCGCTCCACCTCGGTGATGGCGGAAGGGACGCAAATCAGCACCCGCGGCCGGTTGAACCGTGATACGCCGGCCCGTTGCAGCAGTAGCCGGATCATCCGCTGCGTGATGTCGAAATCGGTGATGGCCCCCTTACGCAGGGGGCGAACGGCCACGATGTAGCCGGGGGTCCGGCCGATCATCTGCCACGCTTCCTGGCCCATCGCCAGCACATCCTGGGTCCGCGAGTTGAGGGCGATGACGGTCGGCTCGTTGAGGACGATGCCCCGGCCCCGTGAATAGACGAGAGTATTCGCGGTGCCGAGGTCGATAGCCAGGTCCCTAGCCAGTCTCGGCCCCCGATCCTTCGTCGCCCTCCGAGTGGTCAGCGACATTGACCCGTGACACCGCCGGTCGCGGCCGGACGCCCGACCCGCTCGCTCCCTTGTCAGCGGGCGCGCGAGCCGGGCCGGAACTTGGCGGATCCGGCGCCAAGGCCCGCAAGCCTCGGTGGAAAGACGCCACGTTGGCGTCCACAGACTTCGGCTGCCGGTGGTGCAACCACACCCCGAGCCCGCCGATGATCGCCAGTATCACCGCCCCGATCAGGTAGGCCAGATTGCTGAGTACCACTCCTGAGGACGCCGTCATGATCCGATGTCCATGATGGCATGGCCGTCCTGGCCCCAGTCCTCGCCGCCCGCCCAGCGTTCGCGCTTCCAAATCGGCACCGTGGTCTTCAGGGTATCGATGCAGAAGCGGGCGGCGTCGAACGCATCGCCCCGGTGCGCGGCCGAGGCGGCTACCACGACCGAACACTCCATGACCGCAAGGGTCCCGGTGCGGTGCCAAAGGGCCAGCCGGCCGACCCCGGGCCACCGGACTCGGGCCTCACCCGCGATCGCCGCCAGCCGGGGCTCAACCTGGGCGGCGTAGGCCTCGTATTCCAGCTCGAACACCCCCGGACGGCCGTCGGCGTGGTCACGCACGGTACCCCCGAACGCCACCACCGCCCCACAGTCGGGACGGGTCACCCAGCTCGCAGCCCGCTCCAACGACAACGGCTCGGCCGTCAGCTCGACCCAGACCTCGTCTTGTCGCACGGCCCAATGCTACGACGGGCGGGGAAACCCCGCGGACAGCCCTGCCAAGACACCATCGAGTCCGAGTGACCGACCCCCGATCCGGATGGCGAGGCCCCTAGGGGCGATGACCAACTGGCGATCGGCCTCATTAGGCTCGAAGCGTGGAACCCGACGACGGTCCGGAGGAAGAAGGGCCGTTCTTCGCATGGTTGCCCCCCGACGACCGCCTGTGGCGGCACCCTTCGGAGGCCGCTGACGGCGAGCCGCTTTGGGCCGGTGACAACCCTGATCCGTCCGGGCCGCGAGGTCCTGCTCTGGTAACAACCCTGCTGCCAGCCCCGCCTCGCCCCGTCACCCGAATCTGGGGAGTGGCCATCATCGCCGGGCTGGTGGGAGCCCTGGCCGCATCCGGGGTCGGCATGGTGAGCGGGATGTTCGCGCAACCGACCACCGTGGTCAGTGCGGTGATGCCGACCGGTCCAGTGGTGTCGCTCGCCTCGGCGACCAATTCGACCGTCGACTGGACCGCGGTCGACGACGCCATCGCCCCGTCGGTCGTGTCGATCGGCGTGTCGACGGCCAGTGGCCAGGCGTCGGGCTCAGGGGTGCTCTTCATGGCGGGGACCAGCAAGGTGTATGTGATCACCGACAGCTCGCTGGTGGATGGGGGCGGCGCGGTCGACGTGACATTCCTGTCAGGCCAGCAATACCAGGCGGACATCGTCGGCTATGACCAGACGAGCGGACTGGCGCTCATCGCCGTTCCCAGACGGCATCAGATCTTTCCGACGCTCGGCTCGGTCGCCGACCTTCAGCTGGCCAACCCGGTCCTGGCGGTCGGAGCCCGCACGGCCGCCGGCCCGGGGTCGGTCTTCCCCGGCTCGATCAGTGCCGAAGACTCGGAAGTCGGCCTGACAAGCGGATCGGCGATGCAAAACCTGATCACGGTGAGCAACGCATCCATTCCCGGCTCGGCCGCTGGCGGCCCCCTCGTGGATCAGCAGGGCCAGGTGGTGGGGATCACGGTGAGCCTCGACGCCACGGACCCCAGCGACCAGGACCTGACGTTCGCGGTGCCGGTAGACGTGGCCAAGCAGGTGGCCACGCAGTTGCTCGACAGGGTAGCGGTGACCCATCCGTGGCTCGGCGTGTACGACGCCCAAGACCTCACCTCGGCGGTCGCCCACCAACTCGGCCTCACGGGGGGCGCCCTGGTCGGTCAGGTGTGGCCCGACAGCCCCGCCAGCCGGCTGGGCCTCGACGCCAACGACGTCATCACCTCGTTCAACGGTGAGCCCGTGACATCCAGTGGCACCCTGACGCAGCTGCTTTGCCAGGCCCAGCCAGGTCACCGAACGGTGATCGCCTACCTGCACAACGGCAAACTGGTGCAGACATCAGTGGTCGTGTCGGACCAGCCGCCCGGATACTAAAGGGCCCGTCCTTTTTTCCCTGAGGAGGCGGCCGCCATCACGACCGGGCGCGCCGTCGCCGCTGGTTCCGCCAGGCCGCCACACCCGCGGCCCCGCCGCCGGCGAGGACGACGGCGCCGGCGATGGTCAACAGCAGGTTGTAGTTCTGCCGGCGGCCAGGCGGCAGATCGTCCCAATGGACCCGCATGTCGGTCGCCACGATCGCCTCTTCACTCGAGTAGTGCGGCGCCCAACCGGCCGCTTTCAGACGATCAGGCGCGACCACCCACGGGTGGGTTGCGTAGGCGCGGGCCTCGACGGGCACACCCCGCCGCCACAACTGCCAGGTCCACGCCGAGAACGCTCGAGCCAGGCGGGCCGGTAGCGTCACCTTCGCCACTCCGCCGACGAGAGCCCGGGCCGCGTCCTCACGCACACCGGTGTCAGGGGCGACGTTGTAGACACCGGCGAGCCGTTGATCCCACACCAAGACGACCGCGTCCGCCAGATCGTCGACGTGAAGGTATTGGACCGGCCGGTGCCCGTCCCCCGCCCCGGGTGCCTTGGTGGCCCCAAGGGCCTCATACAGCGGCTCAGGGGTCCCGACCGTGACAGCCGGGCGCAGCACGGCCACCCGCACGTCAGGGTGGTCCTCCGACCACTCCGCCAAGGCCCGCTCGGCCTCGGCCTTTCCGACCGCGTACCAGAATTCCGGGTTCGGGCGGAGCTGGGCGTCCTCGGTCAGGGGAACCTGATTGTCTGCCCAGGCCCCGTAGACGGTGGCGCTCGAAAGGTGGACCAGGGCCTCCGGTGAGGTGGCGGCAGCCGCGCTCAGCACTCGGTCCAGCGCCCGCCGGTTGCTGGTCGACACGCTGGGGTTGGCCCCGGACCCACCCCCGCGGCCGTCGGGATTCCGCCAGGCCAGGTGGATCACGGATCCGGCGTCCTGCAGAGCGCTCACCAGCTCGTCCTTGGGCCCGTTGGGGAGGGCCAGGTCGACGATGCGGGCGTCGAGCTTGGGGTGCGACCAGTCCGGCAGGAC
Organism: Acidimicrobiaceae bacterium; assembly: GCA_003156595.1. Lineage (GTDB taxonomy): Bacteria > Actinomycetota > Acidimicrobiia > Acidimicrobiales > Palsa-688 > PALSA-693. The sequence goes on along the minus strand of PMHH01000056.1, from coordinate 21,926 downwards.
CAGGTCGATGCCGACGACGCGGTCCACGTCCTGGCGGGCCGCCAGCCTGGCTGCGACGCGCTGTCCGAGCGAACCCGCGACCCCGGTGACGACAACCGTCCGCACCGCTCTACGATGCCTCAATGGGTGTGGCGACGGTCAGCGAACCAAATCCGGCCTGCCGATGAGTTCGATCGGACCGTTTGGAGGGGGAATGCCGTCCGGCGGCGGCCCGTTCGAGGACCTGATGCGCAATCTGGCCCGTCTGTTGACAAGCCAAGGGCCGATCAACTGGGAGATCGCCCGCCAGATGGCGCAGTGGGCCGCTACCGCCGGCGAGCCCGAGCGCAACGTCGACCCAGCCGTCCGGATCCGGATCGAGGAGTTGCTGCGGGTGGCCGAGTTGCACGTGGCTGAGGCTACCGGCATGCCCGTGTCGTCCGGTGGGCTGCTCACCGCCCGATCGGTGACCCCCCGCGAGTGGGCGTTGGGCACACTCGACGACTGGAAGCCCCTGCTCGAGAAGTTGGCGACCACCATGACTGCGGTGCTGCCGCTCGGGCCCGAGGACGCCGGCGAGGTTCTCGGCGGGCTGGGTGGCGGCTTTGGCGGCGGGACGGGCGGACCAGCTGGGACGGGCGGGTTCGACCCGATGGCGCAGCTGTTCGGCAACCTGCCGCAGGTGCTCGGACCGTTCCTCTTCGGCATGCAGGCCGGCACCATGGTCGGACAACTCGGTTTCCGGGCCATGGGGCTGTACGACCTCCCCATGCCTCGGCCGGCCCGGGATGAGCTGGTCCTGGTACCGGCCACCATTGACGCCTTCGCGTCCGACTGGAGCCTCGCACCCGATGATGTTCGTCTCTGGGTCTGCCTACGCGAAACGGCCAACAACGCGGTATTGGGCCGGCCTCATGTGCGTTCACGCCTCGACCGCCTGATCGGTGAGTACGTCAGCGCCTTCCAGCCCAACCCGCAATCGTTGGAAGAGCGACTGACTGGTTTCGACCCCACCGATCTGGCCTCCCTGCAGGAGGCGCTCGGGGATCCCGAGACGCTGCTCGGGGAGTTGCAAAATGACACCCAGCGCCGGCTCCAGGTGCCGTTGCGGTCTCTTCTCGCGGTCGTCGTCGGCTACGTCGATCACATCATGGACAACGTCGGGCGCCGCCTGATCGGTTCGTACATCCCCTTGACCGAAGCGCTGCGTCGGCGGCGCCTGGAGGAGAGCAGCGGGACCAGGATCCTCGGACAGCTCTTTGGGGTGGCCTTGGACGAAAGCAGCTACGAGAGAGGGCAGGATTTCGTCCGCGGCATCGTCGAACGGGCCGGGGACGAGGGCCTCAGTCGTCTCTGGCGTTCCGAGCGGGAGCTGCCGACCCCAGCCGAACTCGACGCGCCCGGCCTGTGGCTGGCCCGCATCGACCTGCCCGACGACTGATTGGTCCGCCTCGACTGCGCCCCGGTCGCAGGGCCCACTCCACTCCGCGATTCGGTCCCTTCGTGCGCTCAAGAATTGGTGCGAGGTGCCGATGTAGAACGCATGTCAGACCCCTCGATATCGCCGGGCAGCGACGAATCCGCCGCAGCGGCAGGGCAGCTCGACCGGCACGCAATGCAGTCGACCCTGGCCGAGCTCATCCGCACAGTCGACGCCGAGACTCGTGAGCCCGATGCTCCTCCGCCGTCGAAGGTCGGATCTGCCGGTCGACAGGCCTTGGCGGCGCTGGCGGACGAGGTGGCGTACGCATCGGCCGCGGCCGGATCTCAGGCCGGCGGCGAAGCGCCGCCGGAGCCGAGACCCGAGTCCGGATCGCAGGCCATGTCTGGTCGGGTGTCCTCGACCGAGTCCGGGCCCGGGTCGGCGCCCAATCCTTTGGGCCCTGACGGGCAACCCATCGGGCAGGCGGACCGCTCGGCCGCACTCCAGCGAGCCCGGTTGCGCGCCTTGAGAGGCGAGAGCGACATGCCCGGAGGCCATCCCGCGAACGGCGGGAGCCCAGCCCAAGCCGGCGGCGCGTCCTCCCCGTTGCGCCCGATCGGTCGGGTTCAGCCACCGTCCAATGGGTCAGCCCAAACCCGGCCGGGCGTACCAGGCCCACCGCGATCGGGTCCCATGCCGGGACCGGTCAAGCTGTCCGGGGGCCCGCCCCCGCCCCCGCCTGCTCCCACCATCGACCAACCGACGATCGCGCTGCGTCGGCGTCCGGTCGTTGCCGCGCCGATAATGGCTCAAGCCCCGGAGCAGAACCACGACAGCTCGGTTATGGTCGCGGCTCGGGCGACGACGATCGAAGGCTGGTTGCCGAGCGACGACGACATCCTCCCCCGGCTAAAGCTTCGTCGGGGCCGGGCGTTCCGCCGGGTGCGCTGAGGGCGCGACGCCAGGCCTCGCCGGGTCGATTACGAGCGGAGCGCCTCGAACTTGTAGCCGAGGCCACGGATCGTGGTGATGCGAGCCGGACGGGAGGGGTCGTCCTCGACCTTGGCCCGCAGCCGCTTGACATGCACATCGAGGGTCTTGGTGTCGCCGACGTAATGCGGTCCCCAAATCCGGTCGATCAACGTCTCCCGAGTGAGGACTCTTCCGGCGTTCCCCATCAGCAGCTCCAGCAACTCGAACTCCTTCAACGGGAGGGGCACCTGGTCGCCACGCAGATGGACCTCGTGGCGACCCGGATCGAGGCGCAGCCCGCCTACCTCCAGGACCTCACCAACGGCGTCCTCGTCCTCGCCGGTCGGTGATCGTCGCAGCACGGCGCGCATGCGGGCGACCAGCTCGCGTAGGCGGTACGGCTTGGTGACGTAGTCGTCAGCACCGACCTCGAGCCCCACGACAGTGTCGATCTCGCTGGTCTTGGCCGTCACCATGATGATCGGCACCTTGGTCTTGGTACGCAGCTCGCGGCACACGTCGAGCCCCGATTTATGCGGCAACCAGATGTCGAGCAGCACCAAGTCGGGCCGGACCCGATCAAACATCGCCAGTCCTTCGATGCCGTCCCGGGCCACGGTCACCAGGAAGCCCTCCCGCTTGAGGCCAACCACCAAGGCCTCGATGAAGGACTCCTCATCTTCGATCACCAGCACAGTGAGGGGTTCAGACACGATGCTCTCCTCCTCCGAGGCCTCGATCGGCGAGCGAGTCGGCCGGAAGCGTCAAGGCCGTCGCAGCCGTCCCGTCCGTCGACGCGCTCTCCGCGGATGGGGCAGCCAAAGACGAGAGGCTGCGGGCCGGCAAGCGCAAAGTGAACGTCGACCCCTCGCCTTCCCGGGACTCGACCCGAACCGAGCCAGAGTGGTTGACGGCGACGTGGCGGACGATCGACAGCCCCAGCCCCGTGCCTCCGGTCAAACGGGAGCGGGCTCGGTCTACCCGATAGAAGCGCTCGAAGATTCGCTCCAGGTCGCGGGACGGGATCCCCACCCCCTGATCGATGACAGAGATCTCCACCGAGTCCCCCTCGTGGCGCGTTCTCACCTGCACCAGGGAACCGGGTTCCGAGTACTTGATGGCGTTGTCAACCAGGTTGCTCACCGCCGATACCAGATCCCGGCGATCGCCCGGTACGGCGAGCTGACGGGGTAGCTGATCGACCTCGAGTTTCACGTCCGAGCTGTGCGCGACGGGTTGCAGCAGCTCGACGGCCTGCCCCACGATGACAGCAAGCGGAACCATCTCCTGGCGGGGAGCATCATTGGTCTCGATCCGCGACAGGTCCAGCAAGTCGTCGATGATACGTCCCAGCCGCTCCGCCTCGGCGGCGACCCGGGTGACGAGCCGGGCCACTACGTCGGGGTCGTCCTCGCCATCGAGCGTCTCCGCGAGCAGGCTGAGCGCCCCGACTGGGGTCTTGAGCTCGTGGCTGACGTTGGCCACGAAGTCCCGCCGGATCGCTTCCAAGCGGTGGCGGTCGGATGTGTCCTGGACGATGGCGACCGCCCCGTGCGGCTGAGCCAAGGTGACAGGAAAGGCCTTTATCACCAGCTTGCGCGGCGTGGGTGAGAACAGCTCCAGCGTCCGTTCGGCATACTCACCTTGCAACGCCATTTGGATCGTCTCCTCGACCGCCTGTTCGGCGAGCACGGAGTTCGACGAGGTGCCGAGGTGACGCTCGGCAGTGGCGTTGCGGAAGACCGTCATTCCGTAGCCGTCGCACACGACCACTCCGTCTTCGACGAGGTCGAGGGCGGCGCGCAGCCGGCCGGCGAGGAGGGCATCCGAGCCGAGTGCCACCTCCTCCACGCCAGCGTCCGGCCCGCTGCCGTTGCGCTCCCCTGCGACCAACGACGCCGAGGCTGAGGTTTCCTCGGTACGCATGACCCGGAGCGAGCGGCGCCGGATCACCGCGACATCTCCGGGCCTGCCACCAGGACCAACCCCCCGAAGCACCTACTCGGTCGCCGGGCGCTGGTCGCCAGCAACTTCATCCGGACCGATGGTAAATGACCGTCCCGATCCGGGGCGAAGGCACAACTACTGGAACCAACGAGTCCGTACATGGACGCCGCGAACTCTAGGAGAAGGGAATGTCGTCGACACCAGAACATCATGAACCAAACGTGAACGATAGATGAAGCCTCGGGCCGAACAGCGGCGGGATAGGGCTGAGTCGCTCGATCCACCGCGGCCCGACGCCACTCGCAATCTAGGCTTCGCGATCGTGTACGAGCTCCGCCGCAGCTACCACGACCGCATCGCGGAGCTGCGCGACCGGTCCGCCGACATCATCGGTGACGCCGCGAGCGCGACGGTAGAGGTGACCAGAGCCTTCCTCGAGGGCGACCGAGCCGCCGGCCGGTCGATCGTGATCAGCACCAGCGCGGCAGCCGCCAACGTGGCTCTCGTGGAGACCGATGTGCTCGACCTACTGGCCCTACAGTCGCCCGTCGCCCGCGATCTTCGGGTGATACTGGCCGCACGGGATATCGCCCGGGCCGGTGAGCTGTGCCTCGGCCTGTGCCGGACGCTCGCCGCGAGGGTCGGCGGGGCCCAGGACGTCCTGTCGCCCGGATTGCGAGATCTCATCGCCGAGATGGGGTCCGAAACGGCCGACCTTCTCCGCAGAGCGAACGGAGCGTGGACGACCCTCGACGAGGAGCAGGCCGGCGCGGTGATCGTCAACGCCGAATCGTGCCGCCAGCTACAGCGAGCGTTTCTGGCCGAGCTGCTGGAACTGCGCCTAGTGCCGGTCGACGCGGCCGTGGACTTGGGGATGACGGGTCGGATGTATGAACGTGTGACCGACCACGCCGTCGAGATCGTGCGACGCGTCTTGTTCGTCTTGACCGGCGTTCGGCCTGGCGAACGGGCCGGCACCAGCCCGTCCTGACAGGCCGTTAGCGGGCACTCAGTCGAATCACCGAATCAACCGAATCGACCGGTGATGTAGTCGTCGGTGCGCTGGTCGGAGGGAGCGGTGAACATCTGCTCGGTAGACCCAACTTCGACCATCATCCCCGTGCGTCCGCCCTCGGACACGTCGACAGTGAAGAACGCGGTACGGTCCGAGACCCGGGCTGCCTGCTGCATGTTGTGGGTAACCACCACGATGGTGTAGTCGCTCTTGAGCTCGACCATGAGCTCCTCGATCCGGATGGTGGCCACCGGATCCAGGGCCGAGCAGGGCTCGTCCATGAGGATGACTTCCGGGCGTATGGCGATAGCTCGGGCGATGCACAGGCGCTGCTGCTGGCCTCCCGACAAGCTGAAGGCGCTGTCGCGGAGCTTGCCCTTGACCTCGTCCCACAACGCGGCGCGGGTGAGGCACTCTTCCACCAGCTCGTCCATGTTGGCTCTGATGCCGTTGACCTTCGGAGCGATGGCGACGTTGTCGTAGATGGACTTGGGGAATGGGTTGGGCTTCTGGAACACCATTCCGATCCGCCTGCGGATATCGATGGCCCGTACCCCGGGAGCGTAGAGAGACGAGCCGTTGAAATCGATGCGGCCCTCCACGCGAGTCCCAGGGATCAGATCGTTGAGTCGGTTGAGGCAGCGGATGAAGGTGGTCTTGCCGCAGCCAGACGGGCCGATCAGGGCCGTGATCTCGTGGCGCCCGATGCTGAGGCTGACGTCGCGCAGGGCTTGGTTCGCGCCGTAGAAGAACGCCAGTTGCTCGACTGTGAAGACGGCGTCGACTGGACGAGGTGTTCCCTGGGCATCGACTGGCGTGGCAGCCAGCACGCTCGGGTCGACGGTCGGCTCGGTCATCGTGGGGGCAGGCATCTCGGACATAGGGTCATCTCACCTTCTCACAAGAGTAACGGTCATCCCAGGGCAAGCCACCCGGCAGAGGACGTGGGTCGGCAGCCATCAGCTCACAACGACATCCGGGCCGTGTTGCGACGGGCGCGGCTGGCCAGGATCCGGCCGATGGCGATCAGCACCAGGAGGATGCCCAGGGTCACCACCCCGGCTGCAGCTGCGGTGGCGTGAGCTCGGGCGCCCGGAATCGAGATGTCCGTGAAGACGACGTTGGTCAGGTAGGGAACCTGATGGTGGAAGAGATGCAGGGTCGGGTCGTTGTCGCTGAACCCGGCGGTGAACAGGAGTGGCGCCAGCTCGCCGGTGGAGATGGCCAGGGCCACCACCAATCCGCTGACGATGCCGGGGAGTGCCGGAGGGAGTAAGACCTGGCGCACCGTCGCCGACCTAGGGAGGCCCAGCCCGGCCGCCGCTTCCCCCAAGGCGCTCGGAACGTTGCGGAGGGCCACCTCGGTTGTCTTGACGATGTAGGGAAGCACCAGGACCGACAGGGCCATAACGGCGGCGAGCAGCGAATAGCTCCAGTGGAACTCCACCACGAGGGTGACGTAACCGATGTAGCCGATGACGATCGACGGCATGCCGGCGAGCACCTCGGAGAAGAAGCGGAGCGCCCGTTCGGTACGGCCGCTGGCGAACTCGGCCAGGTAGATCCCGGCGCCAACTCCGATGGTACCGGCGACGATGAGTACTCCGAGCAGGAACAGCAAGCTTCCGAGGATGGCGTTCTGGATGCCGGTGGAGTTCGTCCGCTTGGTGAACAGCTGCCACCCGAGGGCGGGCAGAGCCTGATGGAAGACGCCGACGATGACCGCAATCGCGGGGGCCGCGATCAGCAAGAAGGCCAGCGAGCAGAGCCCCCAGAAGATGCGATCGGAGACAGTTCGACTGTTGATGGCGCGCCTCGTTTCCTACACACCGCGGCCGACGGGAAGGCCGGCAGCGGAGAAGCGGCGGGTGAGCAGGCGGCCACCCAGGTTGGTGAGGAGGGTCACGACCAGAAGGACGAGTCCGAACTCGGCCAAGGCGTGGACAGCCATGCCGGTCGAGTCGGTCAAGGCGCTGTCGAGCTCGCTGGCGATCGTGGTCGCAATAGTGGAGAAGGGGTCAAAAATGCTGTGCGGGTAGGCGCCGAGCAGGTCGCCGCTGATGATCAGCACGGCGATCGTCTCGCCCAGCGCCCGGGCCCAGCCCAGGATGGAGGCCGCGATCACGCCGGTCTTGATGTAGGGGATGACGACGAAACGAACGGTTTCTGACGGAGTCAGGCCTAGCGCCACCGCCCCCTCCTTGGCAAGCGGCGGGACCGACCGGACCAGCTCCCGGGTGATCGAAGCGATGATCGGGATGATCATGACTGCCAGCACCAGCGAGGCGGTGAGCAAACCTTCACCCGCACCGGTAGGGCCTCGCAACCAGGGGATGTGGAGGTCCGCGATCCAGCGGTAGACGGTGCGCGACAGGAACGGCCCGAACGTGTAGATGCCCCAGAGGCCGAAGATCACGCTCGGGATGCCGGCGAGCAGCTCGAGGAAGATGCCGAGGAAACCCTGCACCCGGACCGGCAGCCGCTCGACCAACAGAATGGCACCGGCGACGGAGATCGGCACCGCGAAGAAGAGGGCGATCAGCGAGGAGATCAGCGTCCCGAACAGGAGCGGGAGGATCCCGTATACCGCCCCTTTAGGGGCTTTGTAGCCGTGGCGCACCTGCACAGCGGTGGAGTACTGGTTGCCGAGACTGAACTTGGTGGTGAAGACGTGCCACCCGTTGAACACGATCGCCGGGTAAGCGTACTTGAGCATCTGATAGGCGAGGAACGCCAGCGCGAACGTGGGAATGATGGCCGCGACGAGAAGGACGCCGCGGACCACCCGATCCGGACGGGTCAGCTCGGAGAGTCGGGCCCGGCGGCGGGCCCGGTGAGCCCGGACCAGGCGGCGCGCCCGACCCGGCAGGCGAGGGGCGCTTGCCGGGTCTGGACGACGGTCGACGGCGACAGACATGCGGAGGTTCTGGGTGCGCCGGTCAGCCGCTGATCTTGGTGATCACGGCGTCCGCCTTGGCCACCACGGAGGTCGGCAGGGCCTCGAAGTCCTTTGCCGCGAGGTAGCTCGGAGTGCTGCCCCCAGTGGGAGAACTGGCCCACACCAGGAAGGTGCGGATGGCCTGAGCTACGGCTGCGCTGGACTGCGTATCCTTGACGACGAGGTACTCGAAGTTGACGATCGGGTAGGACTGGGCGCCCGGCTCGTAGATGAGGGGTGCGGCCAGGTTGGCCGGCACGCTGCCCACGCCGGCGGCGACCGCGGACTCGATCGTGGTGGCGCTCGGCAGGACGAAGTTCATGGCCTCGTTCTGCAACTCGGCCTCACCAAGGCCGGCTGCCAGAGCCGCGCTTTCTTCGCTGATGCCGACATAGGCGATGCAGCCCGGAGTGGTATGGCAGGTCTGCACCATGCCCGGATTGCCGTCGGCGCTCAGCTCATTGGACACGGGCGGCCAGGGCACGGTGGTGTCGAAGGATGGCCCGCTCGCCCAGGTGGTATTGGTGGCCGAGAGGAAGCTGGTGAAGATAAACGTGTCGCCCGAGCTGTCCACCCGGCGGACCGGCACGATCTTCATCGCCGGGAGGGTCACCCCCGGGTTGAGGGCGGCGATGGCCGGAGCGTTCCACGAGGTGATCGTGCCCTGATAGATCTGGGCGATGACGTTTCCGCTCAGCTTGAGGTTCGTCACCCCGGGCAGGTTGTAGTTGATCGCCTGCGAGGAGATCGCGATCGGCACGTTTTCCAACCCTGGGTACTTCGTCATGTCACCGGGGCTCAGGTAGGCGTCTGACCCGCCCATCTGCACATTGCCGACTTCGGCGTCGCTGATGCCCTTGCCGGAACCGCCGGCGGCCGTCGCCAACGTGATGTTCGGATACGCGGTGTGCAGCGGGCCAACCAGCTCCAGGAGGAACGGATACAGCAGGCTCGACCCGTCCTCGTTGAGGCTCACCGGGGTGGTCGGGTTGCCGATGTTGAGGGCAGTGGCGCTCGCCGTCGTCGGCGTCACCGCGGTGCTGGGAGGAGTCGACGACGACTTCGACGAACTGCCACACGCCACCACAGCCAACGATGCGAGGACAGCAAAGGGGATCAGGCGTTTCAAGGGTCACCTTTCGGGATCATCAGTCAGAGACTGTCGTTATGGCCACGATGCTCCGTCCCCGCCACTCTGGGCGGCCGACCCAACTGGTGTCTCGGTAGCGGGATGCCGTTTGTCTGCTTGTCTGAGCGGACGCCCGGAACCCTAGGGTCGTGAGGTGAAGAGGTAGTGGCGCAGAAGTGAACACAAAGCGAACACCAACCAAAGAAGCGCCACCACTGCGGACATGGCCCAGTGGCCGCCAGCTCTAACGGGTCATCCGAGCGGAGGGGTCGGCCGCGAGGGCCCGAACTTGCGGGGGGAGACTCCCGTCGAGAAGGTCCTGGATCGTCACCACCTCCAGAACGGTTCGGAGGCTGGCCCGAAGGGCCACCCACACCTCGGTGAGCCGGCGGGCCGCACCGTCGTAGGAAACCGTCTCGGGTCGTTGACCCCTGACGCTGGCAAGAGGCCCGTCGGCGGCTCGGATGACATCGGCGATGCTGATCTCACTGGGCGGCCGGGCCAGCCAGTAGCCGCCCTCTGCGCCCCGCCGGCTCAAGAGCAGACCTGCCTGCCGAAGCTGAGCCAGGATGGCCTCGAGAAACTTCGGCGGGATCTGCTGGGCCGCGGCCAAGCGCTCTCCTTTGACCGGCCCTCCACCCTGCGCGGCCAGCTCTGTCAGCGCTCGGACCGCGTAGTCGGCTTTGGCCGAGATCTGCACCGGGCAGTCAACGACCGTCAGCGGGTGGCAGGTAGAAGGCTTTCACGAAACGATTCTCCTCCGCCTCGAGCACCCACACCGATCCTTTGGCCTGCCTGGGACTCGACCCCAGGTCGAGGTGATCCTCGTCGGCAAGTGCGACCAGGATCTCGGGGATGACGTCGCCGTGGGTACAAAGCGCGATCTTCTCGTTGGCCACCCTGCGCACCAAGGTCAGGGCCGACAACCCCGAGCCCTCAGCGAGAACCTCGTCCCCCTCCACTTTCACTTGAAAGGCTTTGGCGAGAGGCGCAACGGTCTCGAGGCACCTCACGGCTGGACTCGACACGATCCGCTGAGGAGCGAAACCCTCCAGGGTCGCCACCAGGCTCTGGGCCTGCTTGAGCCCCTTTGCGGACAGGCGCCGGGCCCGGTCCGGAACATGAGAATCTCGCCGCGACCCGGCATGGGCGTGGCGAATCAAAAGCACGGGCACCGCGCCAGTCTGACAGGATCGCCGGCCCCGCGGCACTCCGGACCTCCCGACCCGCCCGGAAGCCCGCGGCTTCGCGCCAGGCCGGGCCAATTAGCCTGTGTCCATGGCCTCCCCCACCGCCGAGGTAGCCCCGGCGGCAGAAGGATCAAAAGGATCGGTGGAGCCGGGTCGCGCCTACCGGCCGCCCCTCGGCCCCGTCCGGCGCGGCATCCGCGAGCTGGGCCTCGCCCTCATCACCATCGGCGTGATCATCCTGCTGTTCGTCGGCTACCAGCTCTGGGGCACGGGCTTCGCCGAGCGGCACAGCCAGGCGACCCTGAAGCGGGGCTTCGAGGCCGCGGTGGTCGCCAGCAGCGGGGACAACCCCACGGTCGGTACCGCCGGGACTGGCAATCAGAGCAGTCAGAGCCCGGCTCTCAGTGGGGCCATCGACCACATGGTGATCCCAAGGATCAAGCTCGACAAGTACGTGGTGCAGGGCGTCGCCGAACAAGACCTGCAACAGGGTCCCGGCCACTACCCCCAGACCCCTCTGCCCGGCCAGGACGGTAACGCCGCCATCGCCGGGCACCGCACCACCTACGGGGCCCCCTTCTTCGATCTCAACGAGCTGTCCGTGGGCGACCCTATCTATCTCACCGACACCGCGGGGATGACGTTCACCTACAAGGTGTCGGAGCCGCCCAAGGTCGTCAGCCCGAGCGACACGGCCGTCCTCGACAACACGCCGTTCCCGGAGCTGACCCTGACGACCTGCAACCCGCGCTTCTCGGCCACATCTCGGTTGGTCGTCGTGGCCCGCCTGACGGGCCGGCCGCCGTTGCCCGTCACCCACCCAGCCAACGTGGCCCCGGTCGCCGCTGCCGTCGACAACCTCGGCAGCGGCAATCGGGCCGCCTGGCCACCGGCCATCGCCTACGGCGCCTTGGTGGCGCTGCTGTGGGTCGGGGTGCGAATCCTGATCAACCGCAAGAGGCGGTGGGCCCGGCTCGCCGCCTACGTCGCCGGCATCGGGGTGTGCCTGGTCCCGTTGTGGTTCTGCTTCGAGAACGTTGTCCGGCTCCTGCCCCAGAACATCTGACGCGCTGGAGAGCCTCCCTCCGACGTCGTGACGGGTCCAGCGGCAGTGGGTTGCTGGTGCGAATGGACGACACCAGCAACCCACTGCACCTGTCCCTTTCATCTCCCAGGCCCGGTGGCCACCCGCTCGAAAAAAGACGTGGACGCGTGGGTAGCGCGCGAGTTGGGTGCGGTTCGCCGACTTGGGTGTTCCTGGCCCTCGATTCGATGGCTCAGCCCACCCAAGTGGGCCAACCGCACCCAACTCGGCCAACCGCACCCAAGTACAGCAACCGCACCCAAGTCGGTAGATCGCGCCCGCGCGGGCAGATGGCGCCCAAGCGGCCGCCTTCGTGTCGGCGCCTCGGTCGAAGAGGGAAGGGGGCCCGGGCTGACGCAGAGCTGCCCTCGTTCCCTTGGGGCAGCTCTGCGTCAGACCGTGTCCCCTCGGCCTACCTGGCCAACTCTGCGCCAGGTCGGGCTCTACGCACTCCCGCCGGCCGCGTCCGCCAGAGCGTCCAGGACCGCCACGTCCCGCTCATAGGAGAGCCGAGAACGCGCCTCGTCCAGAGGGACCCAGGCGGCCTGGTCGACCTCGTTGTCGCCGGCCGGGTCGCCGCCGGCGGCGGTCATCGCCCAGTAGCGGACCCGTTTGTGCTTGCCGCTACGGTCGAGATAGGTCGTCGTAGGTAGCTCGGCTCCGAGGTCGGCGTTGATGCTCGCTTCCTCCCGCACCTCGCGTAGCGCGGCCTGTTCGTCGGTTTCGCCGGGATCCACCTTGCCCTTCGGCAGGCTCCAATCGTCGTAACGGGGTCGGTGGACGAGGACCACCTCCATGGCGCCGTCGTGGGCTCGGCGCCAGACCACCCCGCCGGCAGCCCGAACCATGTCGGCGGTGGAAGGGTCGGCGCTCACCCTGGTGGAGTGCCGTGCAGCACTTCGGGCTCCCGCCGGCGCCGAGAACGGGCGATAGCCAGCTCCTGAAGGACATGTTGAGCGTTGATGCCGGCCACCGTTGGCACTTTGTGCCAGGTCCCGTCGCTGGCGAGCTGCCACGCCCGGGTGTCGTCGGCCAGGTCGAGGTCGAGGATCTCGCGCAGGCGGCCCTGCATCTCCTGAGCCTCGATCGGAGCAACGGCCTCCACCCGCCGATCCAGGTTGCGTTCCATCATGTCGGCGGAACCGATGAAGTACTCGCCGCCGGCCCCGAAGTAGTAGATCCGCGAATGTTCGAGCCACCGGCTCACGATGCTGCGCACCCGGATGTTGTCAGAGAGCCCCGGCACCTCCGGGCGCAGGCAACAGATGGCCCGCACCACCAGATCGATCCGCACCCCGGCCTGCGAGGCGCGGTAGAGGGCGTCGATAATGGCCCGGTCGACCACGTTGTTGACCTTCCAGATTATACGACCCTGCTCCCCCAGCTCCACCTCCCGCTGGATCAGCTCGAGCATCCGGGGCCGCAGCGTCGCGGGGGCAACCACCAGCCGGCGGTACTCGACGCGCCGGCTGTACCCGGTGAGGTAGTTGAACAGGTCGGTGAGGTCGGCCCCCAGCTCGGGCGAAGCGGTCAGGATCCCGACGTCCTCGTAGATGCGGGCGGTGCTGGAGTTGTAGTTGCCCGTACCGATGTGGCAGTACCGGCGGATGCCGTCGCCCTCCTGACGCACCACCAACGCCGTCTTGGAGTGAGTCTTCAGACCGACCAGGCCGTAGACTACATGCACCCCCGCCTGCTCCAGGGCCCGAGCAAACCCGATGTTGGCGGCCTCGTCCCCTCGGGCCTTCAGCTCGACCAGCGCGGCCACCTGCTTGCCCCGCTCCGCCGCCCGGATGAGGGCCCGGACGATGGGGCTGTCGCCGGACGTGCGGTAGAGGGTCTGCTTGATAGCGAGGACGTTCGGGTCCCGCGACGCCTGGGTGATGAAGGCCTCGACCGACTCGGCGAAGCTCTCATAGGGATGTTGGACCAGGATGTCGCCCTGACGGATCGCCGAGAACACGTCCATGGCCTCGCCTTCGACGCTCGTCAGCCGGGCCGGCGTGACCGGGACGAACGGCTCCTCCTTCAGCTCGGGGCGGTCCAGGTTGTAGACGACCCACAGGGCCGTCAGATCGAGCGGACCGGCGACGTCGTAGACATCCTCGGGTTGGAGGTCGAGCTCCCTGGTCAAGAGGGTGCGCACCTCGTCGGTGATCGAGACGTCGACTTCGAGGCGCACGGCCCGACCGAACCGGCGCCGGCGCAACTCCATCTCGACCGCCTCGAGCAGGTCGTCGGCCTCCTCCTCCTCGAGGGTCAGGTCGGCGTTGCGAGTGACCCGGAACGGGTGGTAGCTCTCGATGTCCATGCCAGGGAACAACGCCCCGAGATGGGCGGCGATCACCTGCTCCAGCAGGATAAAGCGCTTCCCGTCCGGCATGGCCAGCAGCCCGGGCAGCACGGGCGGGACCTTGACCCGGGCGAATCTCCGCTCGCCGCCGACGGGATCACGGACGATCACCGCCAAGTTGAGCGACAGGTTGGAGATGTAGGGAAAAGGATGACCGGGGTCCACGGCCAGGGGCGTGAGAACCGGAAAGATCCGCTCGACGAACACTTTCCTGACCCAGTCGCGGTCATCGCCGTCAATCGCGTCCCAATCCTCGAGCCGGACACCGTTCTCGGCCAGGCGGGGCATGACGTCGCCGAGGAAGGCGGCCCGCCGGCGCTCGAAGAGGGACTCCACCACGGCGCGGATCCTCGTCAGCTGTTCGGAGACCGACAGGCCATCCGGTGCGGTCCCCGAGATGCCCGCCGCTTCCTGGTCCTTGAGGCCGGCCACCCGGACCTGGAAGAACTCGTCCATGTTGGTGCTGAAGATCGCCAGGAACTTGATCCGCTCCAAAAGCGGTAGCTCGTAATTTTCGGCGAGGGCGAGCACCCGGCTGTTGAAGTCCAGCGTCGACAGCTCCCGGTTGATGTAATGCCGGTCTCCATCGGTGTCCGCCGGCGCCGGGGTGGTGGCCACCAAACCCAGGCGGGCACCGGTCGTGGCAGGCTGATCCAAGGAATCTACGCGGGGCGCTACCACAGACCCCAGGCTACCTCTACGAGTCGTCGTCCTCGTCGGGCTGGCCGAGGTCCCAGTCGAGCAGGAGGTTCTCGCGCTCCGCGTCACGCGCCACCCGCTCCCGGTTGCGGCGGAACTGTGGGTCGTGCGGCGGCAGCAGGAGCAGACGGGCCAGGGCCCGTTGGCGGAACTCCTCGATGACGCTGCGGTCACCGAAGTCGGAGTCGACCCTCCAGTGCGGCGCGACCGGCCCCAGGTAGACGACGCGGACGTGACCGCGCGGCGGGGCTTGTGGTTCTTCGGTGGGCTGCAGCGACATGGCTGGCGAGCCTAACGGTCGGTTGCCGCGTCCCGGAGTCGGTTGGCTGCGCTGATGACGGCTTCGAGCGAGGCGTCGAGGATGCTGGAGTCGATACCGACCCCCCACGTGCGCTCGCCATTGGCCCCGGTGGCCTGCACGTAGGCGACCGCTGAGGCTTCGCTGCCAGCGGTCAACGAGTGTTCGTGGTAGTCCTCGACGGACACCTCGAGTCCCAGTTCCGACCGCAGCCCGTTGACGAGGGCAGCCACCGGACCGTTGCCCTGACCGGAGATCGTCCGGTGTTGACCGTCCACGAGGACCTGGGCGACCACGGAGGTACCCCTTTCCCCGCCGGAAGCAACCTCGCTGGAGATGAGCCGGATCCGGGCGTCATCGGCCAGGTAAGTGTTGGCGAAAACGTCCCACAGTTCGCCGGCCTTGATCTCGGTGCCGCTGGCCTCGGTGACCGCCTGGACCTGCTTGGAGAACTCGACCTGGAGGGCCCGGGGCAGGTCCAGGCCGTGCTCGGCGTCCATCAGGTAGGCGACCCCGCCCTTGCCGGACTGGCTGTTGACCCGGATGATGGCCTCGTAGGTGCGCCCTACGTGCTTGGGGTCGATCGGCAGGTACGGCACCTCCCAGGTGGCGTAGTCCCCGGGCAGGGCGTCCATCCCTTTCTTGATGGCGTCCTGGTGCGATCCGGAGAACGCCGTGTAGACAAGGTCGCCGGCGTAGGGGTGGCGGGGGTGGACGGGCAGCCGGTTGCAGTACTCGGCCACCCGGCGGAGGTGGTCGATGTCGTGCATGTCCAGTCGCGGGTCCACGCCCTGCGTAAACAGGTTGAGGGCCAGGGTGACGACATCCACGTTGCCGGTGCGCTCACCGTTGCCGAAGAGGGTCCCCTCGACCCGATCGGCGCCCGCCAGCTGGGCGAGCTCGGCGGCGGCGACCGCGGTCCCCCGGTCGTTGTGCGGGTGCACGCTGAGGACGATGGAGTCGCGGTTGGGGATCTGGCGGCCAAACCATTCGATGACGTCGGCATAGGTGTTGGGCCCGTACATCTCCACCGTGTTGGGCAGGTTGATGACCATCTTGCGGTCGGGCGCGGGCTCGAGCACGTCCATGACCGCGGCGCAGATCTCCACCGCGAATTCCGGCTCGGTGCCGGTGAAGCTCTCGGGCGAGTACTCGTAGGTGACGATGGTTCCCGAGACCGACTCCTCGTGCTTGCGGACCAGACGGGCCGCGCTGGTGGCGATGTCGATGATGCCGCCCTTGTCGAGGCCGAACACCACCCGCCGCTGGAGGGTCGACGTCGAGTTGTAGAAGTGCACGATGGCGTGGTGGGCGCCGGCGATGGCCTCATAGGTGCGCTCGATCAGCTCGGGCCGGCACTGCACCAGGACCTGGATCGCCACGTCGTCGGGTATGCGGTCCTCCTCGATGATCTGGCGGATGAAGTCGAAGTCCGGCTGAGACGCGGCCGGAAACCCCACCTCGATCTCTTTGAAGCCCATCCCGACGAGGGTCTCGAAGAACTTGAGCTTGCGCGCCGGGTCCATCGGATCGATGAGGGCCTGGTTGCCGTCGCGAAGGTCCACGCTGCACCACAGCGGAGCATGGGTGAGGTGGCGATCGGCCCAGGTGCGGTCAGGTAGTTCGAGCGGCCGCGCCGGCCGGTACTTGTGGTAGGGCATGTCGCAGGGGGTGGGGTAGGCGTAGGCCATCAGGGTCCTTTCAGGCAAAGAAAAAACCTCCCGGCCCAGGGGCACAGGAGGCTTCGGCGAGCACCGATATGGGGTGCTCGCCTACATCAGAAGGAGGAGTCCGGAGGTGGGGGTCATCTGAGCTCCGAGGTTACCACTCGCGACTGGCGGCTACCACACCGTCCTGGTCGCCGGCGAGTGGCTGGTGATCTGGCCGCTGTTCTCGGGTCGTTCGAACACCGACTGGACGGCCACCCGACCGGGCCCCCACATCCGCAGCCACACCTGGCGATAGCTGAACGCGCTATGCCAGCCGAAGTTCATGGCCCCCGCGTTGGGATACTCGAGGTGGAGCTGCATCCCCACGGTGGGATCCTTGTAGACGAGCGAAGAGGGCTGGATGCAGATCGTCTCGCCCTGGCGCAAGTCCCGGATGAACATGTTGCCGGGTGAGTGCAACAACAGCAATCCCGGACCGCCCTCAGCGTGAAAGATGTCGATAAACATGCCGAGCGGGAAGTGGGTCTCCTGATCGTTGCCGGCGCCGGTGGTGATCCAGATCCCGGACTGCTGCCAGGTGTAGTTGACGTTGCCGGTCGCGGCCAGGAACCGATGCTCCCGCACCCAGACCGAATGCCCGTGCTGGATGGGAATGGCGACCACCTCGCCGGGTGCATCGTCGGAAAGGGCGATGTGACCCGGGCCCCTCGCTTCGAGCATGACGAGCGGTAGGCCGGCCCGAACCCGGTTCCAGCCTCCTGCCATCGGCATGGCCGTCATCTGGACGGTCGGCTCGGTCCAGAGCACGCAGTGGTGCGAGAAGTAGATCGAGTCGTCGCCGGCCAGTCCGAAATCGGCGGTCGGCACGTAGGTGCCCTCGATCTGGCACGTGGATTGGCCGAACTGGATCCGGGCCATGTCCTTGACGGCCGGCTGTTCTTGCCAACCGGAGTCGCTGACGACGGATTTGACGTCGACGGGCGCGCCACAGTTGGGGCAGGACGTGCCGCTGGCGTCGCTCGGCAGGCGGCAGAACCGGCAGGTGTAGGTCGAGGTTTCGGTCGTGGTCACGCGGGCAGCTCGCTTTATTCGGAGTGGTGGTGGACGTACATGGACTGGATCCCCACCCGGCCCGGACCGGTCATCTCCGCCAGGTACATACCGTGGCGCATGAGCCCGGTCTTGACGTTCTGCTGGACCGTGTTCATCTGCACCGAGGAGTCCTTGTAGAGGAAACCGCCCGGCTCCACCAGGATCTTCTCGCCCTCCCCGAGCGTCCGTTGGAACACGTTGCCGTAACCGTGCAACAGGAGGATGCCCTGTTCCCCCGTGGTGACGAACCGGTCCAGGTACATGCCCTCGCCGTGCAGCACGTTGGTCATGCCCTTGATGCGCTCGAAGGAGTAGCTGATGGAGTGCGATGCCACCAGGAAGGCGTGCTCCCGCACGTCGAGCTCCATGCTGGGGTGCAGGGGGAGCACCACGACCTCGCCAGACGCGTCCCTCGAGAACGCCACCCGCCCGGGGCCGTGGGCGATCGAGATCACCATGGGCATGCCACCCAGCATGCGCTTCATGCCGCCACCGAGTGACATGGCGGACAGCGGTGCCGCTTCGTCCTTCCACAACAGCACGTGGTGCTCGAAGAACACCGAGTCACCCTGGGCGAGGTTGATCTCCGCCACCGGGACCAGTTCGCCTTCGACCTGGCAGGTGCTGTTGGAAAACTTGAACTCCGTCATGTCCTTGAGCCGGGGCGCCTCCTTCCAGCCTGAGTCGCTGACAAGGTTGCGGGCGTCGAGCGGGGCGCCACAGGTCCCGCAGGTCGTTTGCCCGCTGTCGTTTTGGGCTTTGCACCACTGGCACTCGATCCGGTCCATGTCGCGGGAAGGTAGCACCATGTCGTCCCCTGGAGGCAGAGGGGCCTGCCGATCTGGCCGAAAATGCCGGCAGAGTGCCCTCGGTCTCGCCCGAAAGGTGCCTTCGGGATGCACTTCGGGTACAATCTTTTCTTGCGATGGCGGATCGCACGACGGAGCCCCCGCTCGGTCAAAAAAGATTTGGGAACCAAACGGCGGGTACCGACGTACTAAAGGGTGCGAGTAACGCACTCGAGAGGATCTTTGACCGTATCTCATGCAAACGAAACAAGTTCCGTGGGGGAAGATCGACGGAGGTCGACTAGTGGACACCACCTGGATGGCCGATGGCAAATGCCGGGAACTGCCACCCGAGACGTTCTTTCCCAGTGATGGCGTCGGAGTCGAGATCGCCAGGCGCATTTGCGCGGACTGCCCGGTCAAGCTGGCCTGTCTCGAGTACGCCCTGTACAACCGCATCGAGCACGGCGTTTGGGGCGGAGCCTCCGAACGTGAGCGCCGGCGGATCGCCCGGCAGCGTCGGGGTATGCAGCGCACCACGACCTGATTCGCGGCGGCACCCCGATTCGCGGCCGAACTACGGCCTGATTCGCGGCCGCAGCCGACCCGCAGGTCAGGTGGTGGGATCCGCCCCTTCTCGACGGGTCTGCTCCTCGCGGGCTTTGAGCAGGGCGTCGAGTTCGGACCTCGACAGCGTCACCGATTCCTCTGTGGTGGGCGCCACCGGGGTGAGCGGCGGCGGAGGCGGTGGGGTGACGTTCTTGGCCTTGTCACGCTGCGCTTCCGCTTCGGACTCCTCCTGGGCCTTGCGAAACTCCTTGCCAGCCAAGCCCACGTTGCGGGCGATCTTCGGCAGCTGGCTACCTCCTACCAGCACAATGATGGCGATCACGACGACGATGCCGCCGTCGACGCCAAAGATATTTGCGATCATGTGGCCAAACTACTCCTTGTCTGAGCGAACCACTGATTCGGCCGGCGGCGAGGTAACCGCCGGCCGGCCCCACGCATCCGGCTCTAGCAGCCGATCGCGATGATGAAGATCGGGGCCAACTTACTGGAGTGTGTCATCAACGTCAGCGAGGGGCGTGACCCGACATCTCTCGGCGAACTGCGGCACGCCGGCGGCGACTGGTTGATCGACGTCCACTCCGATCCGGGCCATCACCGGTCGGTCCTCACCGTGGCCGGCCCTCCCGAGGCCGTCGAGGACGCCGCCCGGGCTATCGCGCTAGCCACGCTGGCCACCATCGACATCCGAAACCACGTCGGTGCCCACCCCCGGATCGGCGCCCTGGACGTGGTCCCTTGGGTCAACCTCGACGGGTGGCCCGTCGGCAACGGACCCATGCAACCGGCCGTCGGCGCGCGCGACCGTTTCGCCCTATGGGCCGGAGCCACGCTGGGACTGCCGTGCTTTCTCTACGGCCCGGAGCGGTCATTGCCCGAGGTTCGTCGTCAGTCGTGGCGCACCCTGCCACCCGACACGGGGCCGTCGGTGGCCCACCCGAGCGCCGGCGCCGCAGCCGTGGGCGCCAGACCGATCCTGGTCGCTTACAACCTGTGGCTGGTCAAGCCGGACGTGGAGCTGGCCCGGGACATCGCCCGTTCTATCCGCAGCACTCAGCTGCGCGCCCTGGGCCTGGAAGTCGGTGACGCCGTCCAGGTGTCGTGCAACCTCATCGACCCGTGGTCCGTTGGCCCCGAGGCTGCCTTCGATGCCGTCGCCAGTCGGGCCGGCATAGCCCGGGCCGAACTGGTCGGACTGGCCCCCCGCGCGGTGGTGGAGCGCGCCCCTCGCCATCGCTGGCGAGAGCTCGGCCTCGACCCATCAACAACGATCGAGGCCCGCCTGGAACAGGCGGGCCTCGATGGGGGAAGATTTGCGATGCACGGGGGCTGAACGCCCAGGCCGAGCGAGCACTAACTGGCCACGCCACCCCGGCGTTCGAGGGCCCGCCGGCGGCGAATCTTGCGCCGCTCCCGCTCGCTCAGGCCACCCCAAATGCCGAACTTCTCGCCGTTGGCCAATGCGTACTCCAAGCAGTCCTCCCGCACCACACACCCCCTGCAGACCTCCTTGGCCTCGCGCGTGGAGGCGCCCCTCTCGGGAAAGAACAGATCCGGGTCGACACCCATGCAGTTGGCTTGGCGCTGCCAACTGCGATCCACGGCTTCCAACACAATGTCCACGAGTTCGCTCAAAGGAACTCCCCTCAATCGGTGGTCCTCGATGGCACTCACTTTGATTACCACCTTTGTAACTACAGTGTTGTGATCTTCCTCCGTTCGCAGCCCGGGCGCAAGGGGAAATCCACTATTTCTTCATCCGAACCTGCTAATGGCTGAGACTGTGCGGATCGAAGTCACCAGCGGGGGCGGCCTTTTCGACTGTCAACCGGCGCGTTTGCCGAACAGACACTGACGCTCGGCCACTTTTGCGAGCACCGTCGCTCGGATCCGGTCTCGGGTCCAATCGGGCGTCACCTCGAGGACGTCCCAACCCGCTTGCACCAAGTCGCTGATCCGCACTCGATCCCGACCAAAGCGCCCCTTCTGACCATGGAACTCGTTGCCCACCCATTCGATTGCCAGGCGAAGTTCGGGGGCCCGCCGCCGGCCCCACGCCGGCCCCGGCCCCCGACTAGCCGACGAGGATGCGCCTCATCGCCTCCTCGGAATCCGCGGTCACCAGGGCGATCACCTCGTCGCCGGCGAGGAGGGCGGTGTCGCCGCGGGGGACGACCACCCGGCGGTCGCGCACCACGGCCACCACGCTGGCGTCGCGTGGCATACCCAGCTCGGCGATCTGGCGACCGCCGGCGGGGCTGTCTTCGGCGAGGGTGACCTCGACCAGACCCGCTTTTCCTTCCGCAAAATGCAACAAACGGACCAGACTGCCCACCGATACCGCCTCCTCCACCAGAGCCGCCATGAGATGCGGGGTGGAGACCGAGACGTCGACTCCCCAGGTCTCGTTAAACAGCCAACTGTTCTTCGGGTGGTTGACACGGGCGATGACCCGAGGCACCGCGTACTCCTGTTTGGCCAAGAGCGACACGACGAGATTGTCCTCGTCATCCCCCGTGGCGGCCACCACCACGTCCGCGTCGCCGAACCCGGCATCTCGGAGGGTCGTGACCTCGCACGCGTCCCCGGTGTACCAGTGGCAGTTGGGAACCGACTCGTCCGCCTGCTCGCGCGCCACGACAGCCGGGTCGATCTCGATGATCAGGACCTGGTGACCGTTGCCGGCCAGGTCGCCGGCAATCGAACGACCGACGACGCCGCCCCCGGCAATGGCGACGTTCACGACGACATACTCCCACCGCCGGCGTCGGCCCCCCCC
>PMHH01000169.1:6739-6957 GCA_003156595.1 Acidimicrobiaceae bacterium | reverse complement strand
TCGGAGACCCGCCGGGGAGCCGATGGCGCGGAACGGGCCGGCGGCCCACCTGGCCCCGGCCAGTCTCCCGCGGACGGCAGTCCGGCGGCGGAGCCTGCCGAACCGGAGCCGGCCGGGTCGTTCGCCGGCGCGGCGTCGTCCGCCGGCGCCGGGTCGTCGGCCAACGGCGGGTCGTCTGCCGGGGCCGGGTCGTCGGCTGGCGCCGGGTTGGCGGCCAA
>PMHH01000169.1:0-6653 GCA_003156595.1 Acidimicrobiaceae bacterium | reverse complement strand
CAACCGGGGGGGCGCGGGGTCGTGAGAAGCGCCGCGCGCGCAGGGGCGCCTCGGTCGGCGTCGACGCCCTGGTCGCGGCGGAGGACCACCCACGCGAGGTGGCCGAACCGGTTGACGCGGCGACGGTTCCGCACCTCCGGGTGCTGCCCGACCCCAACGAGNNGGTGCTGCCCGACCCCAACGAGGTGCTGCCCGACCCCAACGAGGCCACTGCCGTCCCGCCGCCGGCGGGTGCCGATCAAGCAATCGCATCTCCCGGCAGCAAGGTTGACGTCCTGTTCGCCCGGATCCGCGCCGGAAACAGCGACGAGCCGCCCGACTCGGGTTCTCAAGTAACGGACAGCCAGGCCGGGATTCCCGAAGCCGACGACGCTGAGGTCGAGGTGGACGCCGAGTCCGCCCGATCGGACCGCGACGAGGCGCTGCTACAGCAGCGTGAGTCTGCCGTCATCGATCTCGAAGTGGCCCTCACGCGCAAGCTCAAGCGGACGTTGCAGGACGAACAGAATGACCTGCTCGACCGCCTCCGCAGCCTGCGAGGCGAACCAAGCGCGGGTCGCCTGCTTCCGGATCCCGAAGCACAGGTCGCCCGTTACGCCAGCGCCGCCCAGCCCTTCGTCGACAAGGCCGCGGCCGCAGGGGTGGCCTTCGCTGTCACGGTCCTCGGACGCAAGGGGCGCGCCCACGCCAGTGCGCCGGTCGTAGCCGACGTGGCCCGCGAGGCCGCCACCACGATCGTCGAATCGCTGCGGCGGCGCCTCGAGCATGCCATCTCGGCGTCTCTGGGAGACGAGCAGGGCGTCCTAGTGGAATCGCTCGGATCCGCGTACCGGGAGTGGAAGAGCCAACGAATCGAGCGCATCGCCGGTGACGTCCTCGCCGCCGCGTTCTCACGAGGAACCTGGAACGAAGTGCCGGAAGGCACCCCGCTACGCTGGGTCGTGGAGGACACGGACGGCCCATGCCCGGATTGCGACGACGATGCCCTAGCCGGAAGCCTCCCCAAGGGAGAGACCTTCCCGACCGGCCAGCACTTCCCGCCCGCCCACACCGGATGCCGCTGCCTTCTGGTGCCGACCACGGCGTGACCGACATCGAGAGCGGGGTACTTTGATGGCCCCGCTATCCGCTCCCTGATTTCTCCCCATTAGGCTTCCCGATCGCAATGCGTACCCCAGTCGACCTGCCCCGCCGGTTCCCGCGCGCCTCTCGCCGGGCTCGTATCGGTCTGGCGGTGGGCGTGGTCGTGTTGATCCTGCTGATCACCTCGCTCAGTGGTCTGGCCCGGTTCTGGACCGACTACCTGTGGTTCCAGTCGGTCGGGTTCACGTCGGTGTTCCGCGGCGTGCTGCTCACCAAGGTGGTGCTGGCGGTCGTATTCATCGCGATCTTCTTCCTGCTCCTGCTGGCGAACCTGGTCGTAGCGGACCGGCTTGCTCCGGAGGACCCCCCTCCCGGCGTCGCCGACGAGCTGGTCGTGCGCTACCGAGAGGTCGTCGGCCCTCACGCCCGAGTGGTGCGGATTGTCACCGCAATTGTGTTCGCCATCTTGGCCGGGATCGGTGCCAACCGGGAATGGAACAACTGGGACCTGCTCCGTTATCACGTGTCGTTCAACGCCACCGACCCGGAGTACCACAAGGACATCGGCTTCTACGTGTTCGAGTTGCCGTTCATCAAGTTCCTCCTCGGCTGGACGTTCGAGGCGGTGATCGTGGTGCTCATCGTCACGCTCGTCGCTCACTACCTCAACGGCGGGATCCACGTGCAGGGCACCACCCGGAGGGTGACCTCGGCGGTAAAGACGCACGTGTCGGTTCTGCTCGGCCTGCTGGCTCTGATCAAGGCCGTCGACTACTACTACGAGCGTTTCGAGCTGGTCTTGTCGCGGACGCATGTGGTCAACGGGGCCACGGCGACCAGCGTCCACGCCAACAAGCCCGCCTTGACACTGCTGATCGCCATAGCCGTCATTGCGGCCCTGCTGTTCCTCTACAACATCAGGCAGAAGGGCTGGATGCTCCCGGCCGTGGCGGTGGGTCTATGGGTGCTCGTCGACATCCTTGTCGGTGGTGTCTACCCGGCCCTGTACCAGTCATTGCGGGTCAACCCCTCTGAGCTGACCAGGGAGGCGCCCTACATCCAGCGCAACATCAACGCCACCCGCGCCGCCTACGGGCTCAGCAACGTCCAGGTCGATACCTCCTATCAGTACACCCCGACGGTCACGGACGCGGAGATCGGTAATCCCTCCGCCTTGGGGCAAACCGCACAGGAGCAGGCCAATCAGGAGACCCTGGCCAACGTACGGTTGCTCGACCCCGCCGTATCGCTCCTCAACACCTTCGACAAGTACCAGGCCCTGCGCTCGTACTACAGCTTCAGCGGGCTCAACCTGGATCGCTACACCATGCCCGACGCCGCCGCTCCCTCCGGCCAAACCCTGGTAGCCACCATCAACTCCGTCCGCGAGCTCAACACGTCGACGCCATCCGGCTTCGTCAACCAGCATCTCGAGTACACCCACGGGTACGGCGCGGTGCTGGCGCCGATCAGCGAGAGCGGAGTCAACCCGGACGGCACGCCCAACTTCACGCTGTCGAACCTGCCTCCGTCGGGTACCCCGCAACTCACCGAACCGGGAACTGAGATCTACTACGGCGAAGGGATCGACACCGGCGGGTTTGTGATCGCCCACTCCAAGACCCCTGAGCTCGACTATGAAAATAACGCGGGCGTCGAGGTCACCAACGCGTACGCCGGCTCGGGCGGGGTTGATGCGGGCAGCCTTCTCCGTCGGGCTGCCTTCGCCCTGACCTTCGGGAACGGCAACTTCCTCCTATCCGGCCAGATCACCCCCTCGTCGAAGGTGATGTTCAACCGCAACATCAACACCATGGTCCGCAAGGCGGCGCCATTCCTCAAGTACGACTCCGATCCCTACGCGGTCATCCTCAACAACAGCGTGTACTGGGTCGTCGATGCTTACACCACCACGGACAACTACCCCTACTCTCAGAACGCCAACACCAACGGGGTGTCGCCATCCAGCGGGTTGAGCTCGACGTTCAACTACGTGCGCAACTCGGTCAAGGTCGTCATCAACGCGTACACCGGGAAGATGGACTTCTTCGTGGTGGACCCTTCCGACCCGATCATCCAGGTGTACGAGCGGGCCTTCCCGGACCTGTTCAAACCGGAGAGCGAGGCGGACACCCTCATCCCCGGCATCCAGGCGCACTTCCGGTATCCAGAGGACATCTTCACCGTCCAGACGAACATGTTCGGGCGCTACCACCTGACCGACGCCACCGACTTCTACACCCAGGCCCAGGCCTGGACTGTGTCCCCCGATCCCGGTAGCGGGCCCCTGTCCAACTCCAGCCCGCTCATCACGACAGTCGTCAACAACGTTCCAGTCACCTCGGTGCAGCAGCTGGCGCCGCAGTACGTGCTGGCGCACTTACCGGGGTCGACCCAGCAGACCTTCATGTTGTTGGAGCCGTTTGTGCCGATCGGTTCGACGACGGAACGCCAGAACCTGACCGCCTTCATGACCGCGTCGTCGGATCCGCAGGATTACGGGACGTTGCGGGTCTACGAGTCCCCGCCCGGGGAGACCGTCGACGGGCCGGCGCTCGTCACCAACGCCATCCGCTCCAACCCTTCCATTTCGTCGGAGCTGACCCTACTCAACCAGCAGGGATCGATCGTCGAGCTGGGTGAGGTGGCCGTCGTGCCACTGGACGACACCCTGCTGTACGTGGAGCCCATCTACGTCGAGTCTTCTGCCAACTTGATCCCCACGCTCAAGGACGTGGTGGTGGTGTACAACGGCGTGGCGTATCAGAGCAACAACGCCTCCCTCGACAACGCCTTGTGCCAGATCATCAACCCGGGCGGGAGCAAGCCCTTCTCCTCCTACTGCGATACCGCCGCGGCTCTGAGTGCACCCCTTGTTACGGGTGTGATCGGTGGGACGGGGAGTGGGTCCGGATCGACAACGACCACCACGAGCCCGACGACCGTGCCGACGCCGACAGGCACGGCCACGGTGAAGTCGCTGCTCGCTGAGGCGGAGTCGTCGTTCGCGGCGGGCACGACGGCCCTGAGGGCCGGCAACCTGGCCGAATACCAGGCAGACAACAACCAGGCGGAGCTCTATGTAGCCCAGGCCACGGCGCTGGAAGGCAAGAGTTCCGGGGGTTAATAGCGCGGCGTAGGACCGAAGCGACCGAGCCGGGAGCCGAGCGGAGCGGTAGGGTGTCCTTAACTTCGCTGGGGGAATGCAAGGGGGTCCGTGATCGCTCGTCGCTGGTTGGCTACGGCAGGGTTAGGCAGTGCCGGGACCCGCAGCTACCTGCCAATTCCCAGTGACCATTTGCGGTGGGTCCTGCGGTTTGCGCTGGCAGGCACGGCGGCGATCAACCTGACCATCAATGCCGCGCTGGCGGGATTGTTTACGATCGGTATTCGCCGGGTGCCTGCATGGTCGGCGCCGCTCATCGGAGGCCCAAGCGTGGTCGGCAACACCCTGGGGACGTTGGTCATCCTGCCCGTGACGACGAGCTTGCTTTGTACCGCAAGCATCCGCGTGTACCAGCGGGGCGGGCTGGCTCTTCTCGGGCCCGATCACCTGCCCCGACTAATCCGCCATCTGGTCGTCGGGCCGATGCGACGAGGGCTCCGGTTGGCCGTGTTGTGCTTGGCCGCCTTCGGGCCGCTGACGATCCTGGTGGGATTCGTCGGCGCCGGCGGGGGCTTATCCCGGCTCGGGTTCATCATCTCGCAGATCGCGGTGGGAGTGCTCCTCGGCGCACTGGTCACACCGGTCGTCGCCGTCGCGGCGATGGCCGAGGCCGGGCCCACGCCGGCTCCGGGCTGAGCGGACCACCTGCCCCACGCCGGCTCCGAGCTGATCGGCCTAGCGGGCCTGGCGGTCGGGGGGTGCCCACTCCCGTTCGGCGCCGCCGGCGCCCCGCACCCAGCGGATCGAGGCGCTGATCCGGGGGCCGGACCCGCCGGCGACCTTCGGCACGCCGTGCTCCCAACTGGCCTGGCACGCTCCACCCATCACTAGCAAGTCCCCTGACGCGGGTCGGACGTCGATGGAGCGGCCGCCGCTCTGCGGACGGAGCAGGAACGGCCTGGCGGCTCCGAACGTCACGATGGCCACCAGGGTGTCAGAGAGGAGGCGCAGCTCCTTATCCGCGTGGAAGGCCACGCTGTCGTTGCCGTCTCGGTAGTAGTTGAGCCCGACGGCGCCGAATCGGACGTGGTAATGGCGACCGACGGCAACACGAAACCAGGCCAGGGCCTCGTCGGGAAGCGTATCGCCGGCCCGGTACCACCGAGACAGGCGCGGCTCGTCGACCATCCGGTCGTACATCCAGCGCCGGTGGTGCCGCCAGTCCACGCCATCGATCAGGCGCATACACAGGTCGTTCGTCCCACCGAGCCAGTCCCGAGCCACGTCGACCCACGCACCTCCACCGAGGTCGGTCCGCTCAAAGCTCGGCTCGGGGCGGACGGCCACCGGACCGCCGGCGAACAGGCTGCCCTGGGCGGGTGCGGCGAG
This sequence comes from Acidimicrobiaceae bacterium, assembly GCA_003156595.1. GTDB lineage: Bacteria > Actinomycetota > Acidimicrobiia > Acidimicrobiales > Palsa-688 > PALSA-693. The sequence goes on along the minus strand of PMHH01000169.1, from coordinate 1,075 downwards.
TACTGAGGTTTCGGCGGGGCGGGCCGGCGGAGCCGGCTGGGCAACCTGGGCCGGGCTCGGCTGCGTTGGGCGGGTGGCGGCCATATGGCGGGCCATGCGGGTCAGTCTAGTCGAACACACGTTCCCGTCGTCCACCGCCTTTTGGTATAGCGAACATCTGTATGGTGGGCACCACTACCTCAAGAGACTGCCTATCGTTATGTTTCATGTTATCACATACAAGATTCTTGGCGCATTTCCGCTTCTNNCGCCCTCGCAGCGCCGATCGGGTCAGGGCAAGCCTTCCTTCCGCCGGGGCCGGTTCGTCCGGCGAGCGGCTGGTCCGTGTAGTCCTACCAGCCGCCCACCCGCCGGGCCGGACCGCCGGGCCCGGCCGCGCCCTGTCAGGCCGGCGTCGTCCGCCCGCCGCGGCCGGTAGGAGTTCCGCTGCGCCCGACGACTTGGTCGCGCTCGTCGGCCAAGCGGCGGGTCTCGCCCGATACGGGGGCCGACAGGATGGCGGTGACGACATCCACCAGGTAGCTGATGAAAAGACGGTCGTCGGTGTGCGGCCCCGTCCTCGCCCGCCGGCCCAGCTCCACCGCGCTGTGCACGATGGCTGTGTAGCGCCGGTGCAGACGGACCGCCTCCGGTTCGAGCCACGGATCGACGAGGGCCCGCCATCTGGTCATGCTCGCCAACGAACCGGGAGGTCCGGCCGTGCGATCGAGGATCTCGGCGTAGATCTGGAGGAATTCGGGGCCGCCATCGTGGTCCGCGAGTTTGGTGGCGAGGGGGCGCACCAACGCCCCGGCCAGGTCCCGGAGGCCCCCGGTCCCGGCCGCCTCGTACTGGTCGAGCAGGGCGTGGCGGGCGGCTTCCACGGCGGGTTGGTGCTTGNNACCACGCCGGCCCGGTCGCCGAAGTGGTACTGGGTGGCCATGGCATTGCGGGAGCCCGACTCGCGGGAGATCTCCCGCAGGCTCACGGCTTCCACGCCGCGGGCGGCGAGTAGTCGTTCGGCGGTTGCCACCAACCGGGAGCGGGTGTCGATCACGGGTCCGAGTCGACCCCGCCGCCGGCGTTGAGCCCGCCG